>NZ_JAHBDG010000017.1:0-95430 GCF_019956305.1 Pseudomonas sp. BF-B-30
GGTTTCAATCGGTGTTGGGGGCGGTGATAGCGGCGTCCCTGATCGGGTTGCTGATAACCCCGGTGTTCTCGCGTATCACCAAGTTCTTCCCGCCACTGGTGACCGGCATCGTGATTACCACCATCGGCCTGACGCTGATGCCGGTAGCCGCGCGCTGGGCAATGGGCGGCAACAGCCATGCGCCGGACTTCGGCAGCACGGCGAACATCGGTCTGGCGGCGGTAACGCTGGTGCTGGTACTGCTGCTGAGCAAAATCGGCAGTGCGACCATCTCTCGCCTGTCGATTCTGTTGGCCATGGTCATTGGTACGGTGATCGCGGTGTTCCTTGGCATGGCGGATTTTTCGTCCGTAACCCAGGGCCCGATGTTCGGCTTCCCGACGCCGTTCCACTTCGGCATGCCGACCTTCCACTTCGCTGCGATCCTGTCGATGTGCATCGTGGTGATGGTGACGCTGGTGGAGACCTCGGCGGACATTCTGGCCGTCGGTGAGATCATCGGCACCAAGGTTGACTCCAAGCGCCTGGGCAACGGTCTGCGCGCCGACATGCTGTCGAGCATGTTCGCGCCGATCTTCGGTTCCTTCACCCAGAGCGCCTTCGCCCAGAACGTCGGTCTGGTGGCGGTCACCGGCATCAAGAGCCGCTACGTGGTGGCAACCGGCGGTCTGTTCCTGGTGATCCTCGGTCTGCTGCCCTTCATGGGCCGGGTCATCGCCGCCGTACCGACCTCCGTACTGGGTGGCGCTGGCATCGTGCTGTTCGGTACTGTCGCGGCCAGCGGCATTCGGACCTTGTCCAAGGTCGACTACCGCAACAACGTCAACCTGATCATCGTCGCGACCTCGATTGGCTTCGGCATGATCCCGATCGCTGCACCTAGCTTCTACGATCACTTCCCGAGCTGGTTCGCGACCATTTTCCATTCGGGCATCAGTTCTTCGGCAATCATGGCCATCGTGCTGAACCTGACCTTCAACCACCTCACCGCCGGCAACTCCGACCAGCAATCGGTGTTTGCGGCCGGTACCGAGCGGGTGCTGCGTTATCAGGATCTGGCGGCGTTGCGTGAAGGGGACTACTTCAGCGACGGTAAACTGCATGATTGCGATGGCAAGGAGATTCCGGTGCTGGAATCGGAACATGGCGTGGCAGAACCACGGGCGGTCCACACGAAAAGCAGTGAGCATGTCTGACGTTCACGGCGACTGAAAAAAGCCGATCTGTCGAATAGACAGATCGGCTTTTTGCTTTTCAGGCGTTGGCTTTTCAATCGACCACAAAAAAGCCCCTGGATCTTTCGATTCAGGGGCTTTTCGATGTTGCTGTCTGGCTCCACGACCTGGACTCGAACCAGGGACCCAGTGATTAACAGTCACTTGCTCTACCAACTGAGCTATCGCGGAATGGCGCGTATCTTACTGATTCAAAAAGAGAAGTCAAGCACCGAATAACAATTGGAGCGAATCAGCGGGGCGGGCGGTGGTTTAGCGGCGATTGGCGGTTACCAGGATCGCCCCAGAGGTCTACCATGGCTGCCCGGAAGTGGTGACACGCGCTGCCGGCCATTCGCCGAAAAGGTACGCGCCATGAATCATTTGACCCTCACACCTCGACACCACGGGGTGCACCCATGAGCATCTCTCAGATCAGCCTGCCCAAAGGTGTCGGCCCCCACGCCGAAAAGTTGTTCGACGCCATCACTCAGGCCGGCACCGCTGAAGCATTGAACCGTGCTGGCGGCAAGGCCGAAGGTTTTGTCCTGGGCCTGGAAAGCACTAAAGCGATCAAGAGCCAGGTCGCTGAATCGCTATACGTCGCCTACGACGACGCTGCCAGCCAGCGTGCGACCGAACTGGCTTAACCGCCGAAGGTAATCGTGCCAAGCATCAGTTTGGCGTAGAGCGCCGTGGCACCCAATTGTACCAGCCACAGGGCCAGGCCGCCGAGAAACACACCGGCGGCCACTTGCATCACCAGGTTGTTGCCGCGTTTTGCCGGGGCGCGGGGGGTGAAGTGATCCAGGTCATCCAGGTCATCGCGGTCGGCGCGCAGGTCATCGTTTTTCATATGGGTTCTCGGGAATGCTTAGTACATAAATCCTGTGGGAGCGGGCTTGCTCGCGAAAGCGGTGGGTCAGGTTGTACAAGTATTGAATGTACTGCCGTCTTCGCGAGCAAGCCCGCTCCCACATTTTGACTTGTGTGGAGTTTAGAGGGCTGGGTCGTTGCGTTGAGAATTATCTGTGACAAATAAAAAACGGGAAGCACCATGGCTTCCCGTTTTTCATTTCAAAGTGTCATCAGATGACTTGGACGATAGCGTCCGTCACAACCTTGATGTTGCTCTGGTTCAACGCGGCCACGCAGATGCGGCCGGTGTCCAGGGCGTAGATGCCGAACTCGTTGCGCAGGCGGTGAACTTGCTCAACCGTCAGGCCGGAGTAGGAGAACATGCCGCATTGACGACCGACGAAGCTGAAATCGCGCTGAGGCGCTTTTTGTGCCAGCAGGTCGACCATCTGGGTACGCATGCCACGAATGCGCAGGCGCATTTCGGCCAGTTCGGCTTCCCACTGGGCGCGCAGTTCCGGGCTGTTCAGCACTGCAGCGACAACGCTGGCACCGTGGGTCGGCGGGTTGGAGTAGTTGGTGCGGATCACGCGTTTGACTTGCGACAACACGCGCGCGCTTTCTTCTTTCGATTCGCTGACGATCGACAGGGCACCCACGCGCTCGCCGTACAGCGAGAACGACTTGGAGAAGGAGCTGGAGGCGAAGAAAGTCAGGCCCGACTCGGCAAACAGGCGTACGGCAGCGGCGTCTTCGTCGATGCCATCGCCGAAGCCCTGGTAGGCCATGTCGAGGAACGGCACGTGGCCTTTGGCTTTAACAACTTCCAGGACGTTTTTCCAGTCCGCCGGGCTCAGGTCCACGCCGGTCGGGTTGTGGCAGCAGGCGTGTAGCACGATGATCGAGCCGTTTGGCAGCGCGTTCAGGTCTTCCAGCATGCCGGTACGGTTCACGTCGTGGGTCGCGGCGTCGTAGTAACGGTAGTTCTGCACCGGGAAACCGGCGGTTTCGAACAGCGCGCGGTGGTTTTCCCAGCTCGGGTCGCTGATCGCCACAACGGCGTTCGGCAGCAGTTGCTTGAGGAAGTCGGCACCGATTTTCAGTGCGCCAGTACCGCCAACGGCCTGGGTGGTGATTACACGGCCGGCAGCGATCAGTGGCGAATCATTGCCGAACAGCAGCTTTTGCACAGCCTGGTCGTAGGCGGCGATACCGTCGATTGGCAGGTAGCCACGGGAAACGTGTTGAGCGGCGCGAATGGTTTCGGCTTCGACAACGGCGCGCAGGAGTGGAATTCGCCCCTCCTCGTTGCAGTAAACACCGACCCCCAGGTTGACTTTGTTGGTCCGGGTATCGGCGTTGAATGCTTCGTTGAGGCCCAGGATTGGATCGCGTGGTGCCATTTCGACAGCGGAGAACAGGCTCATTATTGCGGCGGCTCTGAATGGAGTGTGGAGGGACGTGTCGCGCTCCAGCCGAATGCACTAGAGCGGTGCACAAACGGGGAGCTAGTATAGAGGCCATCCGCGATCAATGGCGACAGGCTATTCGGCTTTTAAGGTAAGTTTTTCCGATTATTTTGCGACCGTTAGTCGAATGGTGTCGGCAAAGGTTTTGCGCGATGTAGGACGTTTGCCTTGAAAGCGATGGCAATCGGCTCCACATTGAGCACAATCCAGTTTTTTCTTCGGGCGACATCGGTCGTTTGCGGTCTTTCTCGTTCGTGCCGGTTTTGCCGGCAAGCGTGATTCCAGAGGTATTTCATGTCTGAATTCCAGCTAGTCACCCGTTTCGAGCCCGCCGGCGATCAGCCGGAAGCCATCCGCCTGATGGTCGAGGGCATCGAAGCCGGGCTGGCGCACCAGACGCTGCTCGGTGTGACCGGCTCGGGCAAGACCTTCAGCATCGCCAACGTGATCGCCCAGGTGCAGCGCCCGACCCTGGTGCTGGCGCCGAACAAGACCCTGGCGGCGCAGTTGTACGGGGAGTTCAAGGCGTTCTTCCCGAACAACGCGGTGGAATATTTCGTTTCCTACTACGACTACTACCAGCCGGAAGCCTATGTGCCGTCCTCGGACACCTTCATCGAGAAGGATGCGTCGATCAACGACCACATCGAGCAGATGCGTCTGTCGGCGACCAAGGCATTGCTCGAGCGCAAGGACGCGATCATCGTCACCACGGTGTCGTGCATCTACGGTCTGGGCAGCCCGGAAACCTATTTGAAGATGGTGTTGCACGTGGATCGCGGCGACCGGCTCGACCAGCGCGAATTGCTGCGCCGCCTGGCCGACCTGCAATACACCCGCAATGATATGGATTTTGCCCGTGCGACCTTCCGCGTGCGTGGCGATGTGATCGATATCCACCCGGCGGAATCCGACTTCGAGGCGATCCGCATCGAGCTGTTCGACGATGAAGTGGAAAGCCTGTCGGCGTTCGATCCGCTCACCGGTGAAGTCATTCGCAAACTGCCACGCTTCACCTTCTACCCGAAGAGCCACTACGTGACGCCACGGGAAACCCTGATGGGCGCGGTCGAGGGCATCAAGGTCGAGTTGCAGGAGCGTCTGGAGTACCTGCGCTCCAACAACAAACTGGTGGAAGCCCAGCGCCTGGAGCAGCGCACCCGTTTCGACCTGGAGATGATCCTCGAGCTGGGTTACTGCAACGGCATCGAAAACTACTCGCGCTACCTGTCCGGCCGCGAAGCCGGCGCGGCACCACCGACCCTTTACGATTACCTGCCTGCCGATGCCTTGCTGGTGATCGACGAATCCCATGTCAGCGTTCCGCAGGTCGGTGCGATGTACAAAGGCGACCGTTCGCGTAAAGAGACGCTGGTGGAATACGGTTTCCGCCTGCCTTCGGCGCTGGATAACCGGCCGATGCGTTTCGATGAGTGGGAAAGCATCAGCCCGCAGACGATTTTCGTCTCGGCGACCCCGGGCAACTACGAAGCCGAACACGCTGGCCGCGTCATTGACATGGTGGTGCGCCCGACCGGGCTGGTGGACCCACAAATCGAGATTCGCCCGGCACTGACCCAGGTCGACGACTTGCTGTCGGAAATCACCAAGCGCGTCGCTCTGGAAGAGCGGGTGCTGGTCACGACGCTGACCAAGCGCATGGCCGAAGACTTGACTGACTATTTGGCCGATCATGGCGTGCGCGTGCGCTATTTGCACTCGGACATCGACACCGTGGAGCGGGTCGAGATCATCCGTGATCTGCGCCTGGGTACTTTCGATGTGCTGGTGGGGATCAACCTGCTGCGCGAAGGCCTGGATATGCCGGAAGTGTCGCTGGTGGCGATCCTCGATGCCGACAAGGAAGGTTTCCTGCGTTCCGAGCGCTCACTGATCCAGACCATCGGGCGTGCGGCACGTAACCTTAATGGCCGGGCGATTCTGTATGCCGACCGGATTACCGGTTCCATGGAGCGCGCGATCGGCGAAACCGAGCGCCGTCGCGACAAGCAGATCGCCTTCAACCTGGCCAACGGCATCACCCCCAAAGGTGTGTTCAAGGACGTTGCCGACATCATGGAAGGCGCCACCGTGCCGGGTTCGCGCAGCAAGAAGCGCAAGGGCATGGCCAAGGCTGCGGAAGAGAACGCCAAATACGAAGCGGAATTGCGCTCGCCGGGCGAGATCGCCAAGCGTATCAAGGCCCTGGAAGAGAAGATGTATGCGTTGGCGCGCGATCTGGAGTTTGAAGCGGCGGCGCAGATGCGTGATGAGATTGGCAAGTTGCGCGAGCGGTTGATTACTGTCTGAGATTTGCGGTGAATGTACGGGCCTCTTCGCGAGCAAGCCCGCTCCCACAAGGTTCGGTGTGATCCCTGTGGGAGCGAGCTTGCTCGCGATGAGGCCGGTCAGGGCGCTGCAAGTATCAATTAGTGTGCTTCCCCAGCCTTCAACCCCTCCGGCAACTTCTTGGTCAGCAACACCGCCACCATGCTGATCCCCAACGCAATCCCGACAAAATGAAACGCATCGTTGTAGGCCATGATCGACGCCTGTTGGTGGGCGATCTCGCTGAGTTTGCCCAAGGCTGCCGTTTCATTGCCCAGCCGGTCAGCCAGTGAGGCGATCCGTTCAGCCACCTGCGGATTGCTCGGCACGATGGATTCACGCAGGTAATCAAAGTAAACCTTGGTCCGCGCATCCAGCAGCGTGGCGAGCAGGGCGATGCCGATGGCGCCGCCGAGGTTGCGCAGGATGTTGAACAGGCTCGAGGCCGATCCCGCATCCTGGGGCAGGATGTAGGCGGTGGCGATCAGCGAGATGGTGACCATGATCAGTGGTTGGCCCAGGGCGCGGATGATCTGGATCTGATTGAACTGCGGCCCGGCAAAGTCCGGGTTCAACACGCCCGAAGAGAAACTCGCCAACCCGAATAGCCCGAAGCCCAGCGTGCACAGCCATTTGGGCGAGACGTATTTCATCAACTTGGGCACCAGCGGAATCAGAAACAGCTGTGGCACGCCCATCCACATGATCACTTCGCCGATCTGCAAGGCGTTGTAGTTCTGGATCTGCGCCAGGTACAGCGGCAACAGGTAGATCGAGCCGTACAGCCCGACCCCCATCCCGACACTGGAAATGCTTGATAAGCCAAAGTTGCGATTGCGCAGGATGCCGAGGTTGATCAGCGGATTGGGTTTGGAGGTCTGCACGATCACAAAGCTGATCAGGCTGACCAGTGCGATGCTGCCCAGGGTTACGATCAGGCTCGATTCCAGCCAGTCCTTGCGATGGCCTTCCTCCAGAAACACCTGCAAGCAACCGAGCCCGACGCCGAGGGTGAGAATGCCGGCGTAGTCGGTGCTTTTCAGCAACTCCCAGTGGGCTTCTTTCTTCTCCAGACCGTACATCAGGCCGGCGATCATGATCAGGCCGGGCGGGATGTTGATGTAGAAAATGTATTCCCAGCCCCAGTTTTCCGTCAGCCAGCCGCCGAGGGTCGGGCCGATGGAGGGCGCGAAGGTGGCGGTCATGGCGAACATGGCCATGCCTTTGGCGCGGTGGTGTTCCGGGAGCTTGATCAGGGTCAGGGTGAACGCCAGCGGAATCAGCGCGCCACCGGTAAAGCCTTGCAGGGCGCGGAACACAATCATGCTTTCCAGGCTCCACGCCATGGAGCAGAGCAGGGACGCGACCAGGAATCCGAGGGACACCCACACCGCCAGGCGCCGGGCTGACAGCAGCTGCACGAGCCAGGCGGTGAGCGGGATCATGATGATTTCCGCCACCAGGTACGAAGTGGAAATCCACGAACCTTCTTCCAGGGTCGCCGACAGTGCACCCTGGATGTCCTTGAGCGAGGAGTTGGTGATCTGGATGTCCAGCACCGCCATGAACGCACCGAGCATCACGCTCATCACCGCAATCCAGTCCCGCCGGGTCGGTTCGCCGACCGGGCGGATCAGTTGATCACCGGCCATCGTCAGGGGCGTCTTTGTGGCTCACTTTGGGGGTGATTTCTTCAGGGGCGTCCTTGATGTTCACCTTGGCGGTGACCGACATGCCCGGGCGGATCTTGCCGCGTAGCGGATTGTCCGCGGCGAAGGTCAGTTTGACCGGAATCCGTTGTACGACTTTGGTGAAGTTGCCCGTGGCATTGTCCGGCGGCAACAGGCTGAACTGCGCGCCCGAGGCGGCGAACAGGCTGTCGACCCGGGCTTTGATCGGGGTGTCGCTGTAGGCGTCGAAGGTCAGTTCGGCTTCCTGGCCGGGTTGCATGTGGCCAATCTGGGTTTCCTTGAAATTGGCCTGAATCCAGATGTCTTCGTCCGGCACGATCGACAACAGGTAAGCGCCGGCCTGCACATATTGGCCTTCGCGGGCTGCACGCTGGCCGATCAGGCCGCTGATGGGGGCATGGATTTCGCTGCGGGTCAGGTTCAGTTCGGCCTGGGCCAGGTCGGTTTTGGCGTTGGCGATCTGCGCGTCGAGGCGTTTGATCTCTGCATTCAGCGCATTGACCTGCTGGCGCTGGCTTTGCGCGTCGGCCTGGGCCTTGGCCACTTGCGAGCGTGCGATGTGGTTGTCGGCGGAGAGGGTGGTCACCCGTTCTTCCGAGATATAGCCGGGTTTGCGCAAGGTCTCGGCACGGGTCAGGTCGATCTGCGAGCGACCCAGGCTGGCCTGGCTGGACGCGACCTGCGCTTCGCTGGCGGCAATCAGGCTGGCCTGCTGGGTCAGTTTACTCTGGGCTTGCAGGCGTTCGGCCTGGCGGGTGGCCAGGGCGGCATTGGCGCGGTCGACAGCGAGGCGGAAGTCGTCGCCTTCGAGTTTGACCAGCAACTGGCCTTTCTCGACATGCTGGTTGTCCTGCACCAGCACCTGATCGATACGCGCGCCCAATTGGCTCGACACGCGGGTGATCTCGCCCTGGACATAAGCGTTATCGGTGCTTTCATAAAAGCGCCCCTTCAAGAGCCAATGGGCAAACAGGCCCCCGGCAACCAACAGGACAATCAGCAGGAACGAGAAGAGGCGACGCTTGAGTTGGGCAGGCATGGGGCAAACTGTAGTCGAGAAATTGTAAGAGAAGTTATCAGCGGGCAAATCTGGCATACAGCCGATAAGCGGTAAATGCTGTCGGCTGATTTTCGGCCATTCACCTCCCTGTACGGGCGTTACAGACGCAACCTTGGCTTAAATGCCCTGTTCACTGGAGCCGGGCGGGTGTCGCCTGTTACCATTCGCGCCTTGTTTGAACTTCGCTTTTATTCTTTTCGAGACATGCCATGACCACCGTCCGCACTCGCATCGCGCCATCGCCTACCGGGGATCCCCACGTAGGTACCGCCTATATCGCCTTGTTCAACTACTGCTTTGCCAAGCAGCACGGCGGTGAGTTCATCCTGCGGATCGAAGACACTGACCAGCTGCGTTCGACCCGCGAGTCCGAACAGCAGATTTTCGACGCCTTGCGCTGGCTCGGGATCGACTGGAGCGAAGGCCCGGATGTCGGCGGCCCGCACGGTCCGTACCGTCAAAGCGAGCGCGGCGACATTTACCAGAAGTATTGCCAGCAACTGGTCGAAATGGGCCATGCCTTCCCGTGCTTCTGCACCGCCGAAGAGCTGGACCAGATGCGCGCCGAGCAAATGGCTCGCGGCGAAACCCCGCGTTACGACGGCCGCGCGCTGCTGCTGTCCAAGGAAGAGGTCGCCCGTCGCCTGGCCGCTGGCGAGCCCCACGTTATCCGCATGAAAGTACCGAGCGAAGGCGTTTGCGTGGTGCCGGACATGCTCCGTGGCGACGTTGAAATCCCGTGGGACCGCATGGACATGCAAGTCCTGATGAAGACCGACGGCCTGCCGACCTACTTCCTGGCCAACGTGGTCGACGACCACCTGATGGGCATCACCCACGTATTGCGTGGCGAAGAGTGGCTGCCATCGGCACCGAAGCTGATCCTGCTTTACGAATACTTCGGCTGGGAACAGCCGGAGCTGTGCTACATGCCGCTGCTGCGTAACCCGGACAAGAGCAAGCTGTCCAAGCGCAAGAACCCGACCTCGGTGACCTTCTACGAGCGCATGGGCTTCATGCCGGAAGCGATGCTCAACTACCTGGGTCGCATGGGCTGGTCGATGCCGGACGAGCGCGAGAAGTTCTCGCTGCAGGAAATGGTCGACAACTTCGACCTCAAGCGCGTGTCCCTCGGCGGGCCGATCTTCGACATCGAGAAGCTGTCGTGGCTCAACGGCCAGTGGCTGCGCGATCTGCCGGTGGAAGAGTTCGCCGCGCGCGTGCAGAAGTGGGCGTTCAATTCCGAATACATGATGAAGATCGCACCGCACGTACAGGGCCGGGTCGAAACCTTCAGCCAGGTGGCACCGCTGGCCGGGTTCTTCTTTGCCGGTGGCGTGAGCCCGGATGCGAAGTTGTTCGAATCGAAGAAGCTGTCGGGTGATCAGGTTCGTCAGTTGATGCAGTTGATCCTGTGGAAGCTCGAAAGCCTGCGTCAGTGGGAAAAGGACAGCATCACCGCGACCATTCAGGCGGTGGTCGAATCCCTGGAGCTGAAGCTGCGTGATGCCATGCCGCTGATGTTCGCTGCGATCACTGGCCAGGCCAGCTCGGTGTCGGTGCTCGATGCGATGGAAATCCTCGGGCCGGACCTGACCCGTTTCCGTCTGCGCCAGGCCATTGACCTGCTGGGCGGCGTGTCGAAGAAAGAAAACAAGGAGTGGGAAAAGCTGTTGGGCGCGATTGCCTGACACGCTTGATGAAGGGCTGATGGCCATTGTGTGTGCCCGTCGTTGGGCGCGCAGTGGTCCTCAGACCCCGATTTTTCGGGGGGGAGGGCGGTAAGTGATTGTTATGTCGGCAAAAAATTTTAATTTTTTTGAAAAATAAGTTTGACAGGCTTTCGATACGCCCTTAAGATTCGCCCCGTCCTCAGCGATGACATCAACGATGAGGGGCTATAGCTCAGCTGGGAGAGCGCTTGCATGGCATGCAAGAGGTCGACGGTTCGATCCCGTCTAGCTCCACCAATTTACACTTCAAGGTCTGGCCACACCGGCCTTGAAGCGATCAGATCTCAGCACTGATCAGTTGTATAGAAGGGTTTGCGTCCCCTTCGTCTAGTGGCCTAGGACACCGCCCTTTCACGGCGGTAACAGGGGTTCGAGTCCCCTAGGGGACGCCAGTTTTACAGAAGCGATGTTGCAAGATGTCGCTCCGCCGCGAGGCGAAAAATCCGGGGCTATAGCTCAGCTGGGAGAGCGCCTGCATGGCATGCAGGAGGTCAGCGGTTCGATCCCGCTTAGCTCCACCAATTTTACAGTTCAAGGTCTGGCCACACCGGCCTTGAATCGATCAGCACTCAGCACTGATCAGTTGTATAGAAGGGTTTGTGTCCCCTTCGTCTAGTGGCCTAGGACACCGCCCTTTCACGGCGGTAACAGGGGTTCGAGTCCCCTAGGGGACGCCACGATTACCCGCTCTGCGGGATTTATAAGGGTCATTCAATTATTGAATGGCCCTTTTGTTTGTCTGGCGTTTGGCCAAATTCCTCCATTTCCAAAATTTCCAAAAAAACTGTTCTTCAGACCAGCGGTCATGCCCATGACTTGCTAAAATTTATTATGAGAATAATATTTCAATCGTAATATTCGGAGGCAACGATGAACGATAAAAAAGCCCAAACCCGCGAACGCATCCTCAAGGCTGCCAGCGCAGCGCTGATTCAGCGCGGCCCGGCCGAGCCAAGCGTGGGCGAAGTGATGGGCGCGGCGGGCCTGACGGTCGGCGGCTTCTACGCCCACTTCGAAAGCAAGGACGCGATGATGCTGGAGGCGTTCAGGCAATTGCTCGGTCACCGCCGTGACCTGATTGCCGACATGGACGCGGAGTTGACCGGCGAAGAGCGCCGTGCGCTGGTGGCGGCGTTCTATCTGTCGCGCAAGCACCGTGATTCCTCCGAATCGGCCTGTCCGATCCCGGCATCGGTCGGCGAACTGGGGCGGCTGCCGGAAGCGTTTCGTGTCGCGCTCAATGAGCATGTGGAATTGATGGTCGCGCAGTTGGCGGCCAGCCCTGAAGAAACCGAAAAAGCCCTGGCCGACATGGCCTTGATGGTGGGTGGGCTGGCTCTGGCGCGGGCGCTGGGGCCAGGAGAGTTGTCCGATCGATTACTGCGCGCCGCCAAATCGGCGGTGCGTTGACCTGAAGGCTGCGGCCTGAGGAGAATGCGATGAGCACGTTAAAGTGGGTTCGTGGCGTTAATGGCACCTTGGGCTGGTTCGCCCCGAAACTGGTCGCAAGCAAAATGCGACAGGCGTTCATGACGCCACGGGATCTGCCGCTGCGTGACTGGGAGCTGCCACTGTTGGCCAAGTCCGAGCGGGTCACCCTGCGTTTCGGTCTCTCGGCCTTGCGTTGGGGTCAGGGCCCGGCAGTATTGCTGATGCATGGCTGGGAAGGGCGGCCGACGCAGTTTGCCAGCCTCATCACCGCGCTGGTCGATGCCGGTTACTCGGTCGTGGCCCTGGATGGTCCGGCCCACGGCCGCTCACCGGGCAGTGAGGCGAATGTGGTGCTGTTCGCCCGCGCCATGCTGGAAGCGGCCGCCGAACTGCCACCGCTGCAAGCGGTCATCGGCCACTCCATGGGTGGCGCCAGTGCGATGCTCGCGGTCCAGTTGGGCCTGCGCACCGAAACCCTGGTCAGCATTGCTGCCCCGGCGCGGATTCTCGGTGTGTTGCGTGGTTTTGCCCGCTATGTCGGGCTGCCACCGAAGGCCCGCTCGGCGTTCATTCGCCAGGTCGAGCAAGATGTCGGCATGCGAGCCGCGACGCTGGATGTCGCGCACTATCAACTCGACATGCCCGGCCTGATTGTCCATGCCGAAGACGACAACTTTGTCTCTGTGAAGGAATCCCAGCTGATCCATGAAGCCTGGTTCGACAGCCGCTTGTTGCGTTTGAAAGACGGTGGTCATCAGCGAGTGTTGGCCGACCCTCGGGTGATTGATGGCGTGTTATCACTGCTGGCCGGGCGCAGTCTGCAATCACGCCAATCCGCCTGAGCTTCCGTTACACTGCCCCGGTCGAAATTATCTGACCAGGGAGTCGGGCATGGGCTGGGATCGGGAAACGCCATTCATCATTGATCTGCAAGTGAGCGCCGAGGACATTGACGGGTTGGGGCACGCGAACAACGCGGTCTACGTGACCTGGCTCGAACGCTGTGCCTGGCGCCACTCCCAGCGTCTTGGCCTGGACCTGGTCGAGTATCGGCGGCTGGACCGGGCGATGGCGGTGGTGCGGCACGAGATCGATTACCTGGCGGCAGCCTATGAGGACGATGAGTTGCAATTGGCGACCTGGATCGTCGATTGGGATCAGCGCCTTAAAATGACCCGGCACTTCCAGTTGGTCCGCCCCAGCGATAATTCGACGTTGCTGCGGGCGCAGACCACCTTCGTCTGCATCGAACTGTCCACGGGCAAGCCCAAGCGCATGCCGGCGGAGTTCATCGAGGGTTATGGCCCGGCGTTGCTATCGCAAAATCTGGAATCCGCCAAAATCTGAATGTGGGAGCGGGCTTGCTCGCGAAAGCGGTGTGCCAGTCAATATCAATGTTGAATGTTAAATCGCATTCGCGAGCAAGCCCGCTCCCACAAGGGATCTGCGGTTTCTCGCGCAATCCAGTAAACTGCTGCACGTTTTTCCTCGAGTGTGTTTTTCATGCAAATTGCTTTGGCGCCCATGGAGGGGTTGGTCGACGACATCCTGCGCGACGTGCTGACCCGTGTGGGTGGTATTGACTGGTGCGTGACCGAGTTCATCCGGGTCAACGACCAGTTGCTCACACCTGCCTATTTCCACAAGTTCGGTCCGGAGTTGCTCAACGGTGCCCGGACGGCCTCCGGTGTGCCGCTGCGTGTGCAACTGCTCGGTTCCGATCCTGTGTGCCTGGCGGAAAATGCCGCGCTGGCCTGCGAGCTGGGCTCCGAAGTGATCGACCTGAACTTCGGCTGTCCGGCCAAGACCGTCAACAAATCCCGTGGTGGTGCGGTATTGCTCAAGGAACCCGAGCTGCTCAACCAGATCGTCGAGCACGTCCGTCGTGCCGTCCCCGCGCACATTCCAGTCACCGCCAAGATGCGCCTGGGCTTCGACAGCCCGGACGGCTCGCTGGTGTGTGCCACGGCCCTGGCCGAAGGCGGCGCCGAACACATCGTGGTGCATGCGCGGACCAAGGTCGACGGCTACAAGCCGCCGGCACACTGGGAGTGGATTCCGCGGGTGCAGGACGTGGTCAAGGTGCCGGTGTTCGCCAATGGCGACATCTGGAGCGTCGAAGACTGGCGTCGTTGCCGCGAGATCAGCGGCGTGGAAGACATCATGCTCGGTCGCGGCCTGGTTTCGCGTCCGGATCTCGCCCGGCAGATCGCCGCGGCGCGGGCCGGTGAAGAGGTGGTCGAGATGACCTGGGCCGAGTTGTTGCCGCTGATCCAGGACTTCTGGCTGCAAGCCAAGGCACAAATGACGCCACGCCAGTCGCCGGGTCGTCTGAAGCAATGGCTGGCGATGCTGACCCGCAATTATCCCGAGGCGGTAGAGCTCTTTACCGTGCTGCGTCGTGAGACCGAGCTGGATAACGTCTCGCGTTTGCTGGGGCTGCCGGTGGCGGAAGCGGCCTGAAATTTTTTGTAAAAAAAGCAAAAAACAATCTCTTGAAATGCAATCAGCGGTCCCTATTTAAGGATTACGCGATGCCGAATTCGGGTCGCGGAGACAAAAAACCTTGCTGATTGTTTTCAGGAGATTTGCATCATGGCTACTACATTATCCTTGGCCCCACTGTTCCGTTCCTCGGTAGGTTTCGACCGTTTCAACGACCTGTTCGAGACCGCCCTGCGCAACGAGCCAGGCAGCAGCTATCCACCCTATAACGTGGAGAAACACGGCGACGATCAATACCGCATCGTGATTGCCGCGGCCGGTTTCCAGGAAGAAGATCTGGAGCTCGAAGTCGAGAAAGGTGTGCTGACCATCAGTGGCGGTAAACGCGACGCGAACGAAGACGTCACTTATCTGTATCAGGGCATTGCGCAGCGTGCGTTCAAGCTGTCCTTCCGTCTGGCGGACCACATCGAGATCAAGGCTGCCGGCCTGAGCAACGGTCTGTTGAGCATCGACCTGCTACGGGTGATTCCGGAAGAGGCGAAAGCCAAGCGCATCCCGATCAACGGAACGCAAAAGCCGGCTCTGCAACACTGAGTCGGAGCAAGAAGAAGGGCGCCATTGGCGCCCTTTTTTGTGCCTGTCACTTCAGCAGTTTTTGAAACTCCTCCACCGGCAACGGCTGGCTGTGCAAATACCCTTGGTAGAAGTGACACTCCAGTCCCTGCAGGAACTCAAGCTGCTCCGCCGTTTCCACCCCTTCGGCGATCACCTTCAAATCCAGGCTGTGGGCCATGGCGACGATGGCGCGGATGATCTCGGCGTCGTTCGGGTCGCTGGTGGCGTCGCGGATGAAAGACTTGTCGATTTTCAGGGTGTCGACCGGCAAGCGCTTGAGGTAGGTCAGCGAGGAGTAGCCAGTGCCGAAGTCGTCCATGGCGAAGCTCACACCGAGTTTTTTCAGGCGGCGCATTTTGCTGATAGTGTCCTCCAGGTTCTGGATCACGATGCCTTCGGTGATTTCCAGTTTCAACAGGGAGCAGGGCAGGCCATAGGTGTTCAGGCTGTTTTCGACACGTTCGACGAAATCGTTCTGGCGGAACTGGCGCGGGCTGATGTTCACGCACAGGCTGAATTTATACGGATTCACCAGGCCGTCGTCGATCAACCGTTTGAAGGCCTGGCAGGCTTCGTCGAGGATCCAGGTGCCGACCTCCAGAATCAGTCCGCTGTCTTCCAGCACCTTGATGAACTCGGCGGGTGACTGCGGGCCGAGTTCCGGATGATTCCAGCGCACCAGGGCCTCGGCGCCGACGATGCGGTCACCCCGGGCGTCGACCTGGGGTTGGTAATGCACGCGAAACTCGCCCCGGGAAAGGGCCAGGCGCAAGTCGGTTTCCATGCGCAGGCGTTCGCTCGCGGCCTTCTGCATGGTGTTGTGGTACATCTGCGTGGTATTGCGACCCGAGTCCTTGGCGCGATAGAGCGCGATGTCGGCGCGCTTGAGCAGGTCGGTCGGGGTCGAGCCGTGATCGGGGATCAGCGCAATGCCGATGCTGGGTGTCACTTGCAGGCGCTGGCCGTCGAGGAACATCGGTTCGGACAGCAGCTCGCGGATGGTGTCGGCCACTTCGCGAACCTGCTCACTGACCTCGCTGCGCGAGCCTTCGAGGCCGCTGAGCAGCACCACGAATTCGTCACCGCCCAGGCGCGCAACGGTGTCCTCCATGCGCACGCTGGCCTCCAGGCGTGCGGTGATGATTTTCAGCACGGTATCGCCCACCGGGTGCCCGAGGGAGTCGTTGATGTGCTTGAAATGGTCGAGGTCGAGGAACATCAGCGCGCCCCGCAGGTTATGCCGTTTGAGCAGGGCGATCTGCTGGCTCAGGCGGTCCATCAGCAAGGCACGGTTGGGCAGGTTGGTCAGTGGGTCGTGATAGGCCAGGTGGCGGATCTGTGCTTCGGCATTTTTCAGCAGGCTGACGTCGCGCGCGGTCAGCAGCAGGCAGGCGGTTTCATTGAGGGTGATCGGTTCCACCGAGACTTCGACGGTGAGCAGTTCGCCGCGCTTGTTGCGCCCGAGCATTTCCTGATGATGAACCCGTCCCTTGATCTGCAATTCGGCCAGCAGCGCCGAGCGTTGTTTTTCTTCGGCCCAAATCCCGACCTGGTACACCGTGCGGCCCACCACCTCCTCGGCGCGGTAGCCGGTCAGGCGGCAGAAGCCGTCGTTGACCTCCAGATAGCGTCCGGTGTCGCGCTCGGTGATGGTGATGGCGTCGGGGCTGGAGTGGAAGGCCTTGGCGAATTTCTCTTCACTGGCCTTGAGCGCCGCTTCCGAGCGCTGTTGCTGGGTGATATCGCGCAGGGTGGTGACGATGCAGGGCTGGTCGCCGACGCTGATCTGGCGGCTGGAAATCACGCAAGTCAGGGTCTGTCCTTCCTTGTGCTGGACCAGAATGGCCACGTTGTTCAGGCCTTGTTCGCGGATCACTTGTTCGATTCGTCGCAGGCTTTTCGCCGAAGCGTCCCACAGGCCGATTTCGTCGGCGCTGCGGCCGATCACATCGGCGGTGCTCCAGCCGAAGGTCTGGGTGAAGCTGGAGTTGATTTCAATGAACTGGCCGGAGTCCTGGCGGGTGACGCAGATCGGATCGGGGCTGACCTGGAACAGCGTGGCGAATTTCTCTTCGGAGGCCACCAGCCGTTGTTCGCGCTCCACCTGATCAGTGATGTCGAGCAAGGTGCCGGCCATGCGCACCGGCACGCCGTTGTCATCGCGGTAGAGGCGGGCACGGCTTTCCAGATAGCGCGAGGTGCCGTCGGGCAATTGCACGCGGTAGGTCAATTGATAGTTGCCGGCCGGGCCTTCACGCAGACTGCGGTAAGCGTCGCGCATGGTGTCGCGTTCTTCGCCGGGCACGCCTTCGAAGAACTCGTCGAAGGACTCGTGGAAGGGCTTGGCGTCCAGACCGTGCAGTTGGGCGGCCCGTGCCGATCCGTAGAGCATGCCGCTGGGGATGTGCCAGTCCCAGGTGCCGAGTTGCGCCGAGTCCAGTGCCAGGTCGAGGCGTTCCTGGCTGTCCTTTAGGGCCTGTTCGGCGACTTTGCGCTCGGTGGTGTCAAGGAACGTGCTCAGTAGATAGGGCTGGCCTTCGAGCTCGACCTTTTGCGCACTGAGGATGCCGTCGTGGACCTGGCCATTGCTGGCGCGAAACTGCACTTCCATGCTGACCAGGTCGCCTTTGGCTTTGGTGGCCTTGACCAGTTCGGCCCGTTGTTCGGGATGCACCCACAGGCCCAGTTCCAGGGTGGTGCGGCCGATCGCGTTTTGCACCGGCCAGCCGAACAGGCTTTCGAAATACTGGTTGGCTTCGGTGATCAGGCCGTCTTCCTGGCGGGTCAGCAGGACCATGTTGGGGCACAGGTGGAACAGGGTGGCGAAGCGTTTTTCCGAGCTGCTCAACGCCTGTTCGCGCTGGCGCTGGTGGGTAATCTCGCGGATCACACCGATCATCCGTGGCCGGCCGTGCTTGTCCGGTAACAGGCTGCCGCTGATTTCCAGCCAGTGCAGGCTGCCATCGGGCCAGCGGATGCGGTGATGCATCGCTTGCTCCAGCGGTGCGCCAGCGATGACTGCGTGGAACGCGCGAACGGTTTTCGCACGATCCTCCGGAGGCAGCAAGTCGAGGTATTCCAGATCCGATGGCAACGGTTTGCGGGGATCGAAGCCGAACAACGCCTGCGTGCCCCGGGACCAACTGATCTTCCCGCGCTCGATGTCCCAATACCACGCACCCAGGCGCGCGCCGTTGAGCGCGGCCAACAATTGCGGGGCACTTTCCCAGCTCTGTTCGGAGCTTTTCGGGTCAAGTGCCTGTATACGCGGCATTGGCGGAATACGGTCAACAGATTTGGGCATTGGCAAGCCTTGGGCTGAATGGGCGTTTGGGGCAGGAATTCGCGGCTCTACAGGATTAGCACAGCTTAGCCTTGAGTCCCTGGCTGATCGAGTTGAGCGTCCAGCAAGGCCATGAAGGCCCGCGCAGCATTCGACAGCGTCCTTTCTGTGTGCAAGATATAGCCTAGCTGGCGAGTGAGCTGTATGCCCGGCAAAGGTATGCGCGCCACCTGGTCATCGAGCATGGTGCGCGGCAAAACGCTCCAGGCCAGGCCGATCGAGACCATCATCTTGATGGTTTCCAGGTAGTTGGTGCTCATGGCGATGTTTGGCGTCAGGCCCTGGGCTTCAAACAGCCGCTGCACAATGTGGTGGGTAAAGGTATTGCCACCGGGGAAGACCGCCGGGTGTCGGGCGATGTCCGCCAGGCTGACCTTGCCGTTATTGAGCAACGAATGCTCCGGGGCAACCACGAAATCCAGCGGGTCGTCCCATACCGGGGTGGCCTTGACCAGCGCATGGGGTTCTGGCGCCAGGGTAATGACCGCCAGTTCGGCGCGGCCATGGAGAATTTCCTCGTAGGCCACTTCCGAATCGAGGAACTGAATATCCAGCGCCACTTGTGGGTAGAGTCGGGTGAACTCCCTCAGCAAGGGCGGCAAACGGTGCAAGCCGATGTGGTGACTGGTGGCCAGGGTCAGACGGCCGGTCACCTCGCCGGTGAGGTTGGTCAGGGCTCTGCGCGTATCATCGAGGACATTGAGAATCTGATAAGCCCGCGGCAGCAGGGCGCGCCCGGCCTCGGTCAGGCCCACTTCACGACCCAGACGGTCGAACAACCGCACCTTCAATTGCTGCTCCAGCCCGGCGATGCGCTTGCTGATGGCCGGCTGGGTCAGGTGCAGCCGTTCCCCGGCGCCGGAGAAGCTTCCGGTCTCGGCGATGGCAATAAAGGCATTGAGGTTGGCCAGGTCCATAGTTGCATTCCAGTTGGTTATCCAAAGCATAAAAAATATGAATTTGAGTTATTTAATGTAACCCCATAGGATCAGCCTCACAAGCCAAGGGGTTATTGAGTCGCTCAAGACCCAGGGCATAGAAACAAGCTGATGAGGAAACCGTCTGATGGCCGGCAAAACGCTCTACGACAAGCTCTGGGATTCGCATTTGGTCAAGCAGCGCGACGATGGCTCTGCGCTGATCTACATCGATCGTCACATCATCCACGAAGTGACCTCGCCGCAAGCCTTCGAAGGCCTGCGTCTGGCCGGGCGCAAGCCATGGCGCATCGATGCCAACATCGCGACCCCGGACCACAACGTACCGACCACGCCGGAGCGCAAGGGCGGCATCGACGCCATCGTTGACCAGGTTTCGCGCCTGCAAGTCCAGACCCTCGATGACAACTGCGATGAATACGGCATTGTCGAGTTCAAGATGAACGACGTTCGCCAGGGCATCGTCCATGTCATCGGCCCGGAGCAAGGCGCAACCTTGCCCGGCATGACAGTGGTCTGCGGCGACTCCCATACCTCGACCCATGGCGCATTCGGCGCATTGGCTCACGGTATCGGCACTTCCGAGGTCGAGCATGTGCTCGCCACCCAGTGCCTGGTCGCCAAGAAAATGAAAAACATGCTGGTGCGCGTCGAAGGCCAATTGCCGTTCGGCGTGACCGCCAAGGACATCGTGCTCGCGGTGATCGGCAAGATCGGCACCGCCGGCGGTAACGGCCACGCCATCGAGTTCGCCGGCAGCGCGATTCGCGACCTGTCCGTCGAAGGCCGCATGACCATCTGCAACATGTCCATCGAGGCCGGCGCTCGCGTAGGCCTGGTGGCTGCGGACGAAAAAACCGTGGCTTACGTCAAGGGCCGTCCATTTGCCCCGAAAGGCGCGGAATGGGACCTGGCCGTTGAAGCCTGGAAAGACCTGGTGTCTGACGCCGATGCCACGTTTGATACGGTTGTCGAGCTCGATGCGACCCAGATCAAGCCGCAAGTCAGCTGGGGTACTTCGCCTGAGATGGTGCTGGCGGTAGACCAGAACGTGCCGGATCCTGCAAAGGAAATGGACCTGGTCAAGCGCGACTCCATCGTCCGTGCCTTGAAGTACATGGGTTTGACCGCCAATCAGGCGATCACCGACATTCAGCTCGACCGCGTGTTCATCGGTTCCTGCACCAACTCGCGGATCGAAGATCTGCGTGCGGCGGCCGTGATCGCCAAGGGCCGTAAAGTGGCCTCGACCATCAAGCAGGCCATCGTGGTGCCGGGCTCGGGCCTGGTTAAAGCCCAGGCTGAATCGGAAGGCCTGGACAAGATTTTCCTCGAAGCCGGTTTCGAATGGCGTGAGCCGGGTTGCTCGATGTGCCTGGCGATGAACCCGGACCGCCTGGAGTCCGGTGAGCATTGCGCCTCGACCTCCAACCGTAACTTCGAAGGCCGTCAGGGTGCCGGTGGTCGTACTCACCTCGTCAGCCCGGCCATGGCCGCGGCCGCTGCTATAAACGGTCGTTTCGTCGACGTCCGTGAATTGATCTGAAGGAGCGCAGCATGAAAGCTTTTACCCAGCACACTGGTCTTGTCGCGCCTTTGGATCGTGCCAACGTCGACACCGACCAGATCATCCCGAAGCAGTTCTTGAAGTCGATCAAGCGCACGGGCTTTGGCCCGAACCTGTTCGATGAATGGCGCTACCTGGATGTGGGCCAGCCTTACCAGGACAACTCCAAGCGTCCGCTGAACAAGGACTTCGTCCTCAACGCCGAACGTTACCAGGGCGCCAGCGTGTTGCTGGCCCGCGAGAACTTCGGTTGCGGCTCCAGCCGTGAACACGCGCCGTGGGCGCTGGAAGAGTACGGTTTCCGCAGCATCATCGCGCCGAGCTATGCCGACATCTTCTTCAACAACAGCTTCAAGAACGGCTTGCTGCCGATCATCTTGAGCGACGCCGAAGTCGACGAACTGTTCCAGCAGGTCGAGGCCAATCCGGGCTATCAGTTGCAGGTTGACCTGCAGGCCCAGACCGTGACCCGTCCGGATGGCAAGGTGTTGAGCTTTGAGATTGATGCGTTTCGCAAGCATTGCCTGTTGAACGGCCTGGACGATATCGGCCTGACCTTGCAGGACGGCGATGCGATTGCGGCATTTGAGGCCAAGCATCGTGCGAGCCAGCCTTGGTTGTTTCGCGACGCTTGAATGATTCGAGATTGATGTAGTCAGGGCCGGCCTCTTCGCGAGCAAGCCCGCTCCCACATTCTGAAATGCATACCAATGTGGGAGCGGGCTTGCTCGCGAAGACGGCAGCCCAGACACCACAAGGCTAAAACCTGAAAAAGGAAGTCCCTCATGACCAGCACCGCCCAGCACAGCCAGGTAGTCCAGAAGCAATTCGGTGAACAGGCCTCGGCCTACCTGAGCAGCGCCGTACACGCTCAAGGCACCGAATTCGCGCTGCTACAGGCCGAACTGGCGGGGCAGGGCGAGGCCAGGGTCCTGGATCTGGGTTGCGGCGCAGGTCACGTGAGTTTTCACGTAGCCTCATTGGTGAAAGAGGTGGTGGCCTACGACCTGTCGCAGCAAATGCTCGACGTGGTCGCTGCCGCTGCTGTCGACCGTGGCTTGAGCAACGTAACCACGGTCAACGGTGCCGCCGAGCGCCTGCCGTTCGCCGATGGCGAATTCGATTTCGTCTTCAGCCGCTATTCGGCGCACCATTGGAGCGACCTGGGCGTGGCCCTGCGGGAGGTGCGTCGAGTCCTGAAGCCGGGCGGTGTGGCGGCGTTCGTCGACGTGTTGTCACCGGGTAGCCCGCTGTTCGACACTTACCTGCAAAGCGTCGAAGTGCTGCGCGATACCAGCCATGTGCGCGATTATTCCGCTGGCGAGTGGTTGCGCCAGGTCAGCGAGGCGGGGCTGCACACCCGCAGTACCACCCGTCAGCGCTTGCGCCTGGAATACAACAGCTGGGTCGAGCGCATGCGCACACCGCAAGTGATGCGCGCGGCGATCCGCGAGTTGCAGCAGTCGATGGGCAATGAAGTACGCGAATATTTTGAGATTGAGGCCGATGGTTCGTTCAGTACGGATGTGCTGGTACTGATGGCCGAGCGATAGAATTTTTCCGGGTGCGCCCAAGGCGCACCGACTGATGACATGAGGAAAGCATGAGCAAGCAGATTCTGATTCTCCCAGGTGACGGTATTGGCCCGGAAATCATGGCCGAAGCGGTCAAGGTGCTGGAATTGGCCAGCGACAAGTTCGCCCTGGGTTTCGAACTGAGCTTTGATGTGATCGGTGGCGCTGCCATCGACAAGCACGGCGTGCCGTTGGCCGACGAGACCCTGGAGCGTGCCCGCGCGGCCGACGCCGTGTTGCTGGGCGCCGTTGGCGGCCCGAAATGGGATGCCATCGAACGTGACATCCGCCCTGAACGCGGTCTGCTGAAAATCCGTGCGCAACTGGGCCTGTTCGGCAACCTGCGTCCGGCGATCCTGTACCCGCAACTGGCCGAGGCTTCCAGCCTGAAGCCGGAAATCGTGGCCGGCCTGGACATCCTGATCGTTCGCGAGCTGACCGGCGGCATCTACTTCGGCGCGCCTCGTGGTACCCGTACCCTGGAAAACGGCGAGCGTCAGTCCTATGACACCCTGCCGTACAGCGAAAGCGAAATCCGCCGCATCGCCCGTGTCGGTTTCGACATGGCCATGGTCCGTGGCAAGAAGCTGTGCTCGGTGGACAAGGCCAACGTACTGGCTTCCAGCCAACTGTGGCGTGAAGTGGTCGAACAAGTGGCCAAGGATTATCCTCAAGTCGAACTGAGCCACATGTACGTCGACAACGCCGCGATGCAGCTGGTGCGCGCACCGAAGCAGTTCGACGTGATCGTTACCGACAACATGTTCGGCGACATCCTGTCCGACCAGGCCTCGATGCTCACCGGTTCCATCGGCATGCTGCCGTCGGCGTCCCTGGACACCAACAACAAGGGCATGTACGAGCCGTGCCACGGTTCGGCCCCGGACATCGCGGGCAAGGGCATCGCCAACCCGCTGGCGACCATTTTGTCGGTGTCGATGATGTTGCGTTACAGCTTCAACCAGCAGGCCGCGGCCGATGCCATCGAGAAAGCCGTCAGCCTGGTGCTGGATCAGGGCTTGCGCACCGGTGACATCTGGTCGGCCGGTTGCACTAAAGTCGGTACGCAGGAAATGGGTGACGCAGTAGTCGCCGCGCTGCGGAATCTGTAATCTCTCGGGCCCGCTGCCAAATTCAAGACAAGGCAGCGGCCCACATTTCAAGAAGGTGTAGTTGCGATGAAACGTGTAGGTCTGATCGGTTGGCGCGGCATGGTCGGTTCCGTGCTCATGCAGCGGATGCTGGAAGAGCAGGATTTCGATCTTATCGAGCCGGTGTTTTTCACCACTTCCAATGTCGGTGGCCAAGGCCCGTCCGTGGGCAAGGACATTGCTCCGCTCAAGGACGCTTACAGCATTGAAGAGCTGAAAACCCTCGACGTGATTCTGACCTGCCAGGGTGGCGACTACACCAGCGAAGTCTTCCCCAAGCTGCGTGAAGCCGGCTGGCAGGGTTACTGGATCGACGCCGCTTCCAGCCTGCGTATGCAGGATGACGCGGTGATCGTTCTGGATCCGGTCAACCGCAAGGTCATCGACCAGCAACTGGACGCGGGCACCAAGAACTACATCGGCGGCAACTGCACCGTCAGCCTGATGCTGATGGGCCTCGGTGGCCTGTTCGAAGCTGGCCTGGTGGAGTGGATGAGCGCCATGACCTATCAGGCGGCCTCCGGTGCCGGCGCGCAGAACATGCGTGAACTGATCAAGCAAATGGGCGCGACCCACGCCGCTGTTGCCGATCAACTGGCCGATCCGGCCAGCGCGATCCTCGACATCGACCGCCGTGTGGCTGAAGCCATGCGCAGCGACGCTTACCCGACTGAAAACTTCGGCGTACCGTTGGCCGGCAGCCTGATCCCGTGGATCGACAAGGAACTGCCGAACGGTCAGAGCCGCGAAGAGTGGAAGGCCCAGGCCGAGACCAACAAGATCCTCGGTCGCTTCAAGAGCCCGATCCCGGTCGATGGCATCTGCGTGCGCATCGGCGCCATGCGCTGCCACAGCCAGGCGCTGACCATCAAGCTGAACAAAGACGTACCGATCGCTGATATCGAAGGTTTGATCAGCCAGCACAACCCTTGGGTCAAGCTGGTGCCGAACAACCGCGAAACCAGCATTCAGGAGCTGAGCCCGAACAAGGTTACCGGCACCCTGAACATCCCGGTTGGTCGTCTGCGCAAGCTGAACATGGGCTCGCAATTTGTCGGCGCGTTCACCGTCGGCGACCAGTTGCTATGGGGCGCGGCCGAACCGCTGCGTCGCATGCTGCGGATCCTGCTCGAGCGTTGATCGGTTGATGCAATGAAAGAACCCGCGCCTTGAAAGAGGCGCGGGTTTTTTTATTCCTGACAGTCTGAAAGTTATTGATTGCCCATACTGGCCTCTTCGCGGGCAAGCCCGCTCCCACAGTGTTCGGTGTCGAGCACAAGGTTTGTGTGCACAACTGAAACCTGTGGGAGCGGGCTTGCCCGCGAAGGGGCCGGTACAGCCGCAGCAAATTTCCGGCAGAATTGCCTGCATGCCCCCCACCCGGTAAAGTGCCGCTCCCCCCGTTTCGCCAGAGGTAAAACCCATGAGCCAGACCATTGATATTGCCGTGATCGGCGCCACCGGTACTGTCGGCGAAACACTTGTGCAGATTCTCGAAGAGCGCGATTTCCCGATCGGTAACCTGCACCTGTTGGCCAGCAGCGAGTCGGCCGGCAGTTCGGTGCCGTTTCGCGGCAAGAACGTGCGGGTGCGGGAAGTCGATCAGTTCGACTTCAGCAAGGTGCAGTTGGCATTCTTTGCCGCCGGCCCGGCGGTTTCGTTGAGTTTCGCTTCCCGCGCGACCGATGCCGGTTGCTCGGTTATCGATCTCTCCGGTGCCCTGCCGGCCGAAAAGGCGCCACAGGTTGTGCCTGAAGCCAATGCCCAGGTGTTGGCCGGCTTGAACAAACCCTTTCAGGTCAGCAGTCCAAGCCCGTCGGCCACCACGCTGGCGGTGGTGCTGGCGCCACTGATGGATTTGCTTGATTTGCAGCGCATCAGCCTGACCGCCAGCCTGGCGGTATCGGCCCAGGGCCGCGAAGCCGTGAGTGAGCTCGCCCGGCAAACCGCCGAACTGCTGAATGTGCGGCCGCTGGAGCCGAAATTCTTTGATCGGCAGATGGCCTTCAACCTGTTGGCCCAGGTCGGTAAACCGGATGAGCAAGGTCATACGCTGCTGGAAAAACGCCTGGTGCGTGAGCTGCGCCAGGTCATGGCGCGGCCTTCATTGAAGATTTCCGTCACTTGCATTCAAGCCCCGGTGTTTTTTGGCGATAGCTATAGCGTGACCCTGCAGTCCGCGAGTGAAATCGACCTGGGGAAAATCAATGCGGCCCTGGAAGACGCACCCGGCATCGAACTGGTGGAAGCCGGTGATTACCCGACCCCGGTGGGCGATGCGGTAGGGCAGGATGTGGTCTACGTTGGTCGGGTTCGCCATGGTATTGACGACCCGTCGGAACTTAATCTGTGGCTGACGTCAGATAACGTACGCAAAGGCGCGGCGCTCAACGCTGTGCAGCTGGCCGAGTTGTTGATAAAAGACCTGCTGTAAAAGATACTTTGCAACAATTTGTCGAATGATTCCGCGCGAGCCTATGCTTGCCGGAGTGCTGAAGGCAGAGCCACTCTGCGGGGCTTTGCCGGGCATCAATGAAATGACCGCGCGCGACGACCCTCGCCGTTGCGTGCAATGCCTTACGGCAGCGACTATCAATACCTTCTCGCTGGCCGAGGAATGTTCAAACTAAGGATGAGCTAATGGTTCAAGTTCGCAAACTGGTGTTAGCAATAGCGGCCGCCTCGGCGCTGTCCTCCGGTATGGCGCATGCCCTCGGGCTCGGGGAGTTGACCCTGAAATCGACGCTCAACCAGCCGCTGGTAGCGGAAATCGAGCTGCTAGATGTCAAGGATCTCACCGCCGCCGAAGTGGTACCGAGCCTGGCCTCACCAGACGATTTCGCCAAGGCCGGTGTCGACCGCCAGGCGTTTCTCAACGACTTGACCTTCACCCCGGTGCTCAACGCCAGCGGCAAAAGCATCCTGCGCGTGACCTCCAGCAAGCCACTTTCCGAACCCATGGTGAAGTTCCTGGTTCAGGTCATGTGGCCGAACGGCCGCTTGCTGCGCGACTACAGTGTGCTGCTCGATCCGTCCAAATTCTCGCCGCAAACCGCTGAAGCGGCTGCGCAGCCGACCTCGACGGTTGCCGCGCCCGTCACCGGTGCGACCAAACCGTCCCAATACACCACCACGCCGCGCGATACCCTGTGGGAAATCGCCGCAAAGGCGCGTAATGGCGGTTCGATCCAGCAAACCATGCTGGCCATCCAGGCGTTGAACCCGGATGCCTTTATCGACGGCAACATCAATCGCCTGAAAACCGGCCAGGTGCTGCGCATGCCTGACCAGGCGCAGAGCACTGGCCTGCCGCAAGCCAAGGCCATTGCCGAAGTGGCCGCACAGAACAAGGCCTGGCGCCAGGGTCGCCGCTATGTGGCAAAACCCGGGGCAGGGCAGCAACAGCTCGACGCCACCAATCGCGCTCGTACCGAGGGTGCTCCGGCGCAAGCGGCCACCGACAAGTTGAGCCTGGTGTCTGCCGAGTCCGGCAAGAACCCTGGCAAAGGGGCTGCCGGAGATGCCAAGGCCCTCAGCAACAAGCTGGCGGTGACCCAGGAAAGCCTCGACACCAGTCGTCGTGATAACGCCGAACTGAAAAGCCGCATGGCCGATCTGCAAAGCCAGGTAGACAAGCTGCAGCGCCTGATCGAGTTGAAGAACAACCAACTGGCCAAGTTGCAAACCGAGGGCGCTGCGGCTGCTCCAGCGGCTGCGACCGCGCCGGCAATGTCGGCCGAGCTGGCTGCCAACCCGGAGGCAGCGCCTGCACCGGTTGCCGCTGCGCCTGCCCCTGAGGCAACGCCCGCGCCAGCCGAGAAGCCCGTCGAGGCGACACCGGCGGCATCTGACGATCAGAAGTTCAATGAATTGCTGACCAATCCGCTGCTGCTGGGCCTGGTCGGTGGCGGTGCGGTGATTCTCCTGCTCCTGCTGCTGTTGCTGGCGCGTCGACGCAAAGCCCAGCAAGCAGCCGAGAAACATCTGCGCATGGCCCGTGCCTTGGCCGAAGATCAGCCGTTCTCGGCCGATTTCGACTTGCCGGAAAGCAGCTTCGAAGGCCTGGAAGTTCCGCCGCCGAGCGTGAAGCTGGCGACTGCCCCGACGCCTGCTCCCGCGCCAGCGCCGGTGGTTGCTCCGGTGGTGATGACCACGCCGATCGCCGCACCATTGGTGGCGCCGGCTGCCGAGCGTTCCGACGACGTGCTGGGTCAGGCTCAGTCGCACATCAATGCCGGTCGCCTGAACCAGGCCGCCGCGTTGCTGGAGGACGGCGTCAAGCAAGAGCCCAAGCGCAGCGATCTGCGCTTGAAACTGATGGAAGTCTACGGCCAGCAAGGCGACCGCGATGCGTTCGTCGGCCAGGAGCGTCAGTTGGTGGCTAATGGCGACAACTTCGCCCAGGTTGAAAAACTCAAAAGTCGCTTCCCGGCCATGGCGCTGGTGGCTGCCGGTGGCATCGCCGCGGCCGCCGTTGCTGCCGAGCTGGACGCGCAATACGTCAAGGAGCTGTTGCTCGATGAGCCGCAAGCACCGGCGCCAGAACCAGAACCAGCACCGTTCGAGGATGACCTCGACAGCGCCTTCGACCTGAGCCTGGATGATCTGGACGCGATTACGCCTTTGGCGCCTGCACCTGCACCTGCAGCGGAGCCTGAAGTGGCGGCGTTGCCAGACCTTGGTGAGTTCCCGCTGGACGACGATCTGAGCTTTGAGTCGGTGTTGCAGCAGCAGACTGAAATCAAGGAAAACCTCGACGATCTGTCGGACTTCGACCTCGACCTGGATCTCGGTGCGCAACCGTCGCCGGCGATGCTGGCTGAAGACGATTTTCTGCTGGATCTGGATGAGGGCGTGAAGGATTTCCCGGTTGCCGAAACCCCGGCTGTTCCTGAGGTCGCGCTGGATGATCTGGAGTTGCCGGCCGATTTCGATCTGTCGCTGGCCGAGGAACTGGACGCGCCGGATGCGTTCGCGGCAGAGCTGGATGATGTCAACGCCGAACTGGAGAGCTTGTCCAACAGCATCGGCGAGCCGACCTTTACCGAAGCTGATGCCGCGCTGGATAGCGATGATGACTTCGACTTCCTCTCGGGTACTGACGAAGCCGCTACCAAGCTCGATCTGGCTCAGGCCTATATCGACATGGGCGACAGCGACGGTGCTCGCGACATCCTCAATGAGGTGGTAAGCGAAGGCAGTGCCGAGCAGAAGAGTGAAGCCGCGGAGATGCTTTCGCGCCTGGCTTGATTGATCGGCAGGTTGAAAAAAAGCGGCAGCCCATTGAGGCTGCCGTTTTTGTTTGGCTCATTAATTGATGTTGTTTGCTTGGGCCTCATCGCGGGCAAGCCTGCTCCCACAGAGATTTGTGTCGTTCACAAAACCTGTGGGAGCGGGCTTGCCCGCGATGAGGCCGGGACAGTCAATGGAGAACTCTCTGGCATCCCCGCCCGGCGGCCTTATAATGCCCGCCTTTGGTACATCATCAGGCTGTCCCTCCTTGGCAAATATAGATAACCCGGCCGCCGAAATGGCAGCCGACGGCTTTTTCCGGATCGCGCTGGGCGTCGAATACAAAGGCTCGCGCTACCGCGGCTGGCAGCGCCAGGCGTCCGGGGTGCTCACCGTGCAGGAAACCCTCGAAAACGCCTTGTCCAAAGTCGCCGACTCGCCCGTTTCGCTGATGTGCGCCGGGCGTACCGACGCCGGGGTGCATGCCTGCGGACAAGTGGTGCATTTCGACACTCAGGTCGAGCGCTCGATGAAGGCCTGGACCATGGGCGCCAACAT
Organism: Pseudomonas sp. BF-B-30; assembly: GCF_019956305.1. Lineage (NCBI taxonomy): Bacteria > Pseudomonadati > Pseudomonadota > Gammaproteobacteria > Pseudomonadales > Pseudomonadaceae > Pseudomonas > Pseudomonas sp. BF-B-30. The sequence continues at coordinate 29,211 of NZ_JAHBDG010000017.1, forward strand.
CAACTTGCCCCATGACGTCAGTGTCAGTTGGGCCAAGGTCATGCCGGCGCATTTCCATGCGCGGTTCAAGGCCATTGCCCGGCGTTATCGCTACGTGATCTACAACGATCAGATCCGCCCGGCGCACTTGAACGAAGAGGTGACCTGGAACCACCGTCCGCTGGACGTCGAGCGCATGGCCGAGGCCGCCCAGTACCTGCTTGGCACCCATGATTTCAGCGCTTTTCGCGCCGGTCAGTGCCAGGCCAAGTCGCCGATCAAAGAATTGCATCACCTGCGCGTTACCCGTCACGGCAAGATGATCGTGCTGGATATTCGCGCCAGCGCCTTCCTGCATCATATGGTGCGCAACATTGCCGGTGTGCTGATGACCATTGGCGCCGGAGAGCGGCCGGTGGAGTGGATGAAAGAGGTGCTGGAGAGCCGGATTCGACGGACCGGTGGCGTGACCGCGCATCCATTCGGCTTGTATCTGGTTCAGGTCGAGTACCGTGACGAGTTCGAGTTGCCCGAGCGCTACATCGGTCCGCACTTCCTGACCGGCTTCTCGGAACTTGGCGGCTGACGCCCTCGAACGCTTTTGTTACCATCCGGGACTTTCCCGGATTTGTCTTGGAGTTGTATCGACATGTCAGCCGTTCGCAGCAAGATCTGTGGGATTACCCGCATAGAGGATGCGTTGGCAGCCGTCGAGGCCGGGGCGGATGCCATCGGATTCGTGTTCTACGCCAAAAGCCCCCGTGCGGTGACGGTCCAGCAGGCGCGCTCGATCATCAAGGCGCTGCCGCCGTTCGTGACCACCGTGGGCTTGTTCGTCAATGCCAGCCGTTGCGAGCTGGGGGAAATCCTCGACGCCGTGCCGCTGGACCTGTTGCAGTTCCATGGCGACGAAACCGCCGCTGAGTGCGAAGGCTGGCACCGGCCGTACATCAAGGCATTGCGGGTCAAGGCCGGTGATGACATCGCAGCGGCCTGCGATGCTTATGCCAGCGCCAGCGGAATCTTGCTCGATACCTATGTCGAAGGCGTTCCCGGAGGAACCGGGGAGGCGTTTGACTGGTCACTGATACCGCAAGGCCTGAGCAAGCCGGTCATTCTGGCGGGCGGTCTGACGCCGGATAACGTCGCCGAGGCGGTTGCGCGCGTTCGGCCTTACGCCGTGGATGTCAGTGGCGGGGTGGAGGCGAGCAAGGGCATCAAGGATCACGCAAAGATTCAGGCATTTATCAAAGCGGTACGTGGTAGCACCCGTTGATGTGACGGCTGGCAGTCTGCCGCCGTCCACTGCACTGTACAAAACGGCTGAGGGTTATGGGGTGGTACGCAGGTCACGTTTCGCTGACCCGGCCATTCACTGATCATCGCCGCACACATGAATTTAGCGCTAGGGCATACACGGGGCCGCGAACCAGAGCGTTCGGGCCGCCGGTACTGGAGAAAGAAAGCATGAGCAACTGGTTAGTAGACAAACTGATCCCTTCGATCATGCGTTCCGAGGTCAAGAAGAGCTCGGTGCCTGAAGGTCTTTGGCACAAATGCCCGTCTTGCGAGGCTGTGCTGTATCGTCCGGAGCTGGAAAAGACCCTGGACGTTTGCCCCAAGTGCAACCATCACATGCGTATCGGCGCCCGCGCCCGTATCGACATCTTCCTCGATGTTGAAGGCCGTGCCGAGCTGGGTGCAGACCTGGAACCGGTTGACCGTCTGAAATTCCGCGACGGCAAGAAGTACAAGGACCGCCTGACCGCTGCACAAAAGCAGACTGGCGAAAAAGACGCACTGGTTTCCATGAGCGGCACTTTGCTGGGCATGCCGGTCGTGGTTTCGGCGTTCGAATTTTCCTTCATGGGCGGTTCGATGGGCGCCATCGTCGGTGAGCGTTTCGTTCGCGCCGCCAACTACGCCCTGGAAAAACGTTGCCCGATGATCTGCTTCGCCGCTTCCGGCGGTGCGCGGATGCAGGAAGCGCTGATTTCCCTGATGCAAATGGCCAAGACCTCCGCGGTGCTGGCCCGTCTGCGTGAAGAGGGCATCCCGTTCATCTCCGTGTTGACCGACCCGGTCTACGGCGGCGTTTCCGCCAGTCTGGCGATGCTGGGCGACGTGATTGTCGGCGAGCCGAAGGCGTTGATCGGTTTTGCCGGTCCGCGTGTGATCGAGCAAACCGTGCGCGAGAAACTGCCGGAAGGCTTCCAGCGCAGCGAGTTCCTGCTGGAGCACGGTGCCATCGACATGATCATCGACCGTCAGGAGCTGCGTCCGCGTCTGGGCAACCTGCTGGCGCAAATGATGGGTCTGCCGACGCCGAAGTTCGTTGCTGCCCCTATCGAGCCGATCGTGGTTCCACCGGTACCCGCCAGCCTATGACCCAACGTACCCTTGGCGAATGGCTCGCCTACCTTGAACAGTTGCACCCTTCGGCCATCGACATGGGCCTGGAGCGATCGCAGCAGGTAGCGTCCCGTATGGGACTGGGCAAGCCGGCGCCTCGGGTGATCACGGTCACCGGGACCAACGGCAAGGGTTCCACCTGTGCGTTCGTGGCGTCCTTGCTACGGGCCCAGGGCTTGAAAGTGGGGGTGTACAACTCCCCACACCTGCTGCGTTACAACGAGCGGGTAACCGTCAATGGCGTCGAAGCCACGGATGCCGAGCTGTGCGAGGCCTTTGCCGCGGTAGAGGCCGGGCGCGGCGACACGTCCCTGACTTACTTCGAAATGGGCACCCTGGCGGCATTCTGGCTGTTCCAGCGCTCCGGGCTCGATGCAGTGGTGCTGGAAGTCGGTCTGGGCGGTCGTCTGGACACGGTCAACGTGGTGGACGCCGACATGGCGCTGGTCACCAGTATCGGCGTCGATCATGCGGATTACCTCGGTGATACCCGGGAGTCCGTGGCCTTCGAGAAGGCCGGTATTTTCCGTCAGGGCGCGCCTGCGCTCTGCGGCGATCTGAATCCTCCACAACCTCTGCTGGACAAGGCGCGCGAGCTCAATTGCCCGTTTTTCCTGCGTGGGCGCGATTTTGACCTTGGTGTGACCGATCACAACTGGCAATGGCGCGGTGTCGATGGGCAAGGGCGCGCGGTGGAGCTGCGCGACCTGCCACTGCTCGATCTACCGATGGAAAACGCCGCGCTGGCGTTGCAGGCTTACCTGGTGCTCGGCTTGCCTTGGGCGGATGCGCAGATTATCGAGGCGCTACGGGCCACCCGGGTGGTCGGTCGCCTGGATCGCCGTGAGTTCGAGTGGCAAGGCAAGCGCTTGAATCTATTGCTGGATGTGGGGCATAACCCCCATGCGGCGGAGTATCTGGCTCGTCGCCTGGCCAGTCGCCCGCCGGTCGGCAAGCGTCTGGCGGTGTTCGGGTTGCTGGCGGACAAAGACCTGGGTGGTGTTGTCGGTGAATTGAATGCTAGTGTCCAGCACTGGGCCGTCGCACCTCTGGATTCGCCTCGGGCACGTTCGGTTGCGGATTTGCACGCCGCGTTGCAAGGTCTTGGTGCGTCGGTCACGTCATACGACAGTGTCGCGGCCGCCCTGGAAGGGCAGTGCGCGCAGGCCACGAGCGACGACGAAATCCTGTTGTTCGGATCATTTTATTGTGTCGCCGAGGCCCTTGAGTGGCTGGCCCGGCGCTCCACGGAGGAAGCGGCAAATGGCATTGCTGGATAAGGCATACAAACAGCGCATGGTTGGCGCCCTGGTGTTGGTCGCGCTGGCGGTGATTTTTCTGCCGATGCTGTTTTCCCGCCAGGACGAACAACGCCAGGTGACGGTCGAAGCGCCCGCGGCTCCGCAGGCGCCGGCGATGCCCCAGGTACAGGTCGAGCCCGTGGCGGTGCCTGAGCCGCAAGCCCTGCCTCAGGAACCCGTGCCGAGCGATGACGAAATCGCCCAGCAGGAATCGGCGGTGCCAGCTGTTCCGGTGGCTCCAGCGCCTGCGGTTCCAGCGCCAGCAGTCAAGCCGGCTGCACCCGCGCCGGTCCCGGCTTTGGCGGCTAAGCCTGCAACGGCGCCTGCCCAGCCGATCACCGCGGCACCGGGCAAGCCGGACACCACGCAAAGCCGTGTCGATGCCAATGGTTTGTCTGTCAGCTGGTCGGTGCAACTGGCCAGCCTGTCGAACCGTGAAAGCGCGGAAAAACTGCAGAAAACCCTGCGCAGCCAGGGTTACAACGCCTACATCCGTACCGCCGACGGCAAAAATCGGGTGTTTGTCGGGCCGCTGATCGAGCGTGCCGAAGCCGACCGGCTGCGTGACTTGCTTAACCGCCAACAGAACCTCAAGGGGTTTGTGGTGCGCTTTCAACCGGAACGTGGCTAAAACTATCGCCCCGATATGAAATGCACTGACAATCGCAGCTTACCGATAAGCATGGGCTCTGCTAAAATGCGCCGCCTTATCCGTCTGTAGGCTGCACTGTGCCATTTACCTGGGTTGACTGGGCGATCGTTGCAATCGTCGCCATCTCCGCATTGATCAGTCTGAGCCGCGGCTTCGTCAAGGAAGCGCTGTCGCTGCTGACCTGGATCATCGCAGGAGTCGTAGCCTGGATGTTCGGTGGCTCACTGTCCGAGTACCTCGGCGGGTACATTCAAACGCCATCGGCACGTATAATAACGGGCTGTGCCATCATGTTTGTCGCCACTTTAATCGTAGGCGCAATGATCAATTATCTTATCGGCGAACTGGTTCGCGTCACCGGGCTCTCCGGGACCGACCGATTCCTCGGCATGGCCTTCGGCGCCGCCCGTGGCGGGTTGCTGGTGGTTATCGCCGTCGGGCTGTTGAGCCTGGGGCCGGTACAGCAGGACGGGTGGTGGAAAGAGTCACAGCTCGTGCCAAAATTTCTATTGGTTGCAGACTGGTCCAAAAACCTGATCCTCGGGTGGAGCAGTCAGTGGCTTGCCAGCGGAATCAGCGTACCCGCTGATATTCCGTTCAAGGAGCAACTCTTGCCGATGGCCAAAACGCCTCAGTGAGTAGTGCTCAGTTCAGATCCATTAAGTAGGGGTTGCGTCGCATGTGTGGCATCGTCGGTATCGTCGGTAAGTCGAACGTCAATCAGGCGCTGTATGACGCGCTAACCGTCCTCCAGCACCGCGGCCAGGACGCTGCCGGTATCGTGACCAGCCATGATGGCCGGTTATTCCTGCGCAAGGACAACGGCCTGGTGCGTGACGTGTTCCAGCAACGTCACATGCAGCGCCTGGTCGGTCACATGGGTATTGGCCATGTGCGTTATCCAACCGCGGGCAGCTCGACGTCGGCTGAAGCTCAACCGTTTTACGTCAACTCGCCTTACGGCATCACCCTGGCGCACAACGGTAACCTGACCAATGTTGAACAACTGGCCAAGGAGATTTACGAATCTGACCTGCGCCACGTCAACACCAGTTCCGATTCGGAAGTACTGCTCAACGTGTTCGCGCACGAGCTGGCCCAGCGCGGCAAGTTGCAGCCGACCGAAGAAGACGTTTTCGCCGCCGTCACCGACGTGCACAACCGTTGCGTCGGTGGTTATGCCGTCGTAGCGATGATCACCGGCTACGGCATCGTCGGTTTCCGCGACCCGCACGGCATCCGCCCGATCGTTTTCGGCCAGCGTCACACCGACGAAGGCGTCGAGTACATGATCGCCTCGGAAAGCGTTTCCCTGGACGTGCTCGGCTTCACCCTGATTCGCGACCTGGCACCGGGCGAAGCGGTCTACATCACTGAAGAGGGCAAGCTGTACACCCGTCAGTGCGCGACCAACCCGTCCCTGACCCCGTGCATCTTCGAACACGTCTACCTGGCGCGTCCGGACTCGATCATCGATGGCGTTTCGGTCTACAAGGCCCGTCTGCGCATGGGCGAGAAACTCGCCGAGAAGATCCTGCGCGAGCGTCCGGATCACGACATCGACGTGGTCATCCCGATTCCGGACACCAGCCGCACCGCGGCCCTGGAGCTGGCGAACCACCTGGGCGTGAAGTTCCGCGAAGGCTTCGTGAAGAACCGCTACATCGGCCGGACCTTCATCATGCCGGGCCAGGCCGCGCGGAAAAAATCCGTACGCCAGAAGCTCAACGCCATCGAGCTGGAATTCCGCGGCAAGAACGTGATGCTGGTGGACGATTCCATCGTTCGCGGTACCACTTGCAAGCAGATCATCCAGATGGCCCGCGAAGCCGGCGCCAAGAACGTCTACTTCTGCTCCGCGGCGCCAGCGGTTCGCTACCCGAACGTCTACGGCATCGACATGCCGAGCGCTCACGAGCTGATCGCCCACAACCGTTCGACCCAGGACGTGGCAGACCTGATCGGTGCCGACTGGCTGATCTATCAGGACTTGCCTGACTTGATCGAAGCGGTCGGGGGCGGCAAGATCAAGATCGACAAGTTCGATTGCGCGGTGTTCGACGGCCAGTACGTCACCGGCGACGTCGACGAGGCTTATCTGAACAAGATCGAGCAGGCACGCAACGATGCCTCCAAGGTCAAGACGCAGGCAGTCAGTGCGATCATCGATCTGTACAACAACTGAGTAACTACCGGCCCTGAGGGGCCGGTTTTGTATCTGGCAAAAAGACTTTTATCTATCAAGAGCAAGGCAAGGAGTGACAGCATGAGTCAGGATTGGGATGCCGGTCGGCTGGACAGCGACCTCGAAGGCGTAGCGTTCGATACCCTGGCCGTACGTGCCGGTCAGCACCGTACGCCGGAAGGTGAACACGGTGATCCGATGTTCTTCACTTCCAGCTATGTATTCCGTACCGCCGCCGATGCCGCCGCGCGTTTTGCCGGCGAAGTGCCGGGCAACGTCTACTCGCGCTACACCAACCCGACTGTGCGTGCCTTTGAAGAGCGCATTGCCGCGCTGGAAAGCGCCGAGCAGGCGGTGGCCACCGCGACCGGCATGGCCGCGATCATGGCGGTGGTGATGAGCCTGTGCAGCGCCGGCGATCACGTGTTGGTGTCGCGCAGCGTGTTTGGCTCGACCATCAGCCTGTTCGAGAAGTATTTCAAGCGTTTCGGTATCGAAGTCGATTACGTGCCCTTGGCGGACTTGTCCGGCTGGGACGCGGCAATCAAGGCCAACACCAAATTGCTGTTCGTCGAATCGCCGTCCAACCCGCTTGCCGAGCTGGTGGACATTGCTGAACTGGCGAAAATCGCTCACGCCAAAGGCGCGATGCTGGTGGTCGATAACTGCTTCTGCACCCCTGCATTGCAGCAACCGCTTAAAATGGGCGCGGACATCGTCGTGCACTCGGCCACCAAATTCATCGACGGCCAGGGTCGTTGCATGGGCGGCGTCGTGGCCGGTGGCGGCGAGCAGATGAAGGAGGTGGTTGGTTTCTTGCGCACCGCCGGGCCGACCCTGAGCCCGTTCAACGCCTGGATCTTCCTCAAGGGCCTGGAAACGTTGAACCTGCGGATGAAGGCCCATTGCGCCAACGCCCAGCAACTGGCCGAGTGGCTGGAGCAGCAGGACGGTATCGAGAAAGTCCATTACGCCGGCCTCAAGAGCCATCCGCAGCACGAATTGGCGCTGCGCCAGCAGAAGGGGTTCGGTGCGGTCGTCAGTTTTGAGGTCAAGGGCGGCAAAGAGGGCGCCTGGCGCTTTATCGACGCCACGCGCCTGATTTCGATCACCGCCAACCTGGGTGACAGCAAAACCACCATCACCCATCCGAGCACCACCTCCCATGGTCGCCTGGCGCCACAAGAGCGTGAAGCGGCGGGCATTCGTGACAGCCTGATCCGCGTTGCGGTCGGCCTGGAAGACGTGGCGGACCTGCAAGCCGATCTGGCACGCGGCCTGGCTGCGTTGTGATCGAGTTGTCTGCGCCGGCCACCGGCTCAAATGGCCGCGTAGCGCTGGTGACCGGTGCTGCGCGGGGCATTGGCCTGGGGATTTCGGCCTGGCTGATCAGCGAAGGCTGGCAAGTCGTGCTGACGGATCTGGATCGGGAGCGGGGTTCGAAAGTGGCGAAAGTGCTGGGCGACAGCGCCTGGTTCATCGCCATGGATGTCTCCAACGAGGGGCAAGTCGCGCTGGGCGTAGCCGAGGTGCTCGGTCAGTTCGGGCGCCTGGATGCGCTGGTATGCAATGCAGCGGTTGCCGATCCGCACAACATCACCCTGGAAAGCCTCGACCTGGCTCACTGGAATCGGGTGTTGGCGGTGAACCTCAGTGGGCCGATGTTGCTGGCCAAGCACTGTGCACCGTATCTGCGCGCTCACAGCGGCGCCATCGTCAATCTGGCCTCGACCCGCGCCGGGCAGTCGGAGCCCGACACAGAGGCCTATGCGGCGAGCAAGGGCGGTTTGTTGGCCCTGACGCATGCGTTGGCCATCAGCCTTGGCCCGGAGATCCGGGTCAATGCCGTCAGTCCTGGCTGGATCGATGCGCGCGACCCCTCGGTGCAACGTGCCGAACCCTTGACCGAGGCCGATCATGCCCAGCATCCGGCGGGCAGGGTGGGGAAGGTCGAGGATGTCGCGGCGATGGTGGCCTGGCTGCTGTCGAGGAATGCCGGATTTGTCACCGGCCAGGAATTCGTGGTCGATGGCGGCATGACCAAGAAGATGATTTACAGCGAGTAATCGGACAAGGAAGCTGTCTTCAGCATTGATGTTGAAAGTGCCGCCGTCTTCGCGAGCAAGCCCGCTCCCACATTGGATCGTGTTGTGTCTGAAAGAACGCGGTCCAATGTGGGAGCGGGCTTGCTCGCGAAAGCGGTCTGACTGCTGTAGGTGCCCTCCCGATTGAAAGAATTTTGTCTTTTTCAGAAAAACTTCAAGCAGGGTATTGACTTAGGTTCGTTACCTGCGTAAATTTCGCGGCCTCGGAGATGCAAACGGGTGATTAGCTCAGCTGGGAGAGCGTCTGCCTTACAAGCAGAATGTCGGCGGTTCGATCCCGTCATCACCCACCACTTCCGAGATACTTGCGAAAGCAAGAGGTAGGCTGAAATGCCTCCACCGACGCGCAGCGGTAGTTCAGTCGGTTAGAATACCGGCCTGTCACGCCGGGGGTCGCGGGTTCGAGTCCCGTCCGCTGCGCCATATTTTCCGAGTCAGGCATGCCTTGATTCGAGATTGAAAGAGAGATTGAAAAGTCTCGGAGCTTTCAGTCAGACAAGTTACTTGAGCGTCAGCTCAAAGCGATACGCAGCGGTAGTTCAGTCGGTTAGAATACCGGCCTGTCACGCCGGGGGTCGCGGGTTCGAGTCCCGTCCGCTGCGCCATATCTGCCCCGAGGCCCACTGAACGCCTTGGAGCTACGAAGAAGCCACTGGTTACTTCGAGTCGATAGCAAAGACCCTGGTCGAAAGACCGGGGTTTTTTGTTTCTGCGATTTAAGTTTTTGCGACCCATACTGCAGGAGCGAGCAAGCACGCTCCTGCTCGGTTGTTGGAATTCGGCAATCAGCCTTGCAAATACACCGCATGAGTATGGGTGTACTCATACAGCCCATGCTTGCCATCCGCGCCACCAATACCCGATTTACGCACGCCGGCGTGGAAGCCCTGCATCGCTTCGAAGTTCTCGCGATTGACGTAGGTTTCGCCAAAATCCAGTTCACGCATGGCCTGCAGGGTTTTGCTCAGGTCGCGGGTGTAGATCGATGAAGTCAGACCATAGTCGCAGTCGTTGGCCAGGGCGATGGCTTCGTCCAGGTCGTCGATTATCTGGATCGGCAGCACTGGGCCGAAAATCTCTTCGCGCATGATCTCCATGTCCGCGCGGCAACCCGCCAGCACCGTTGGCTGGAAATGGAAGCCATTGGGCAGGTCGGCCATCTGCCCGCCGCTGATCAGGCTTGCGCCCTGGCTCAGCGCGGTGCGGACTTTGCGGTTGACGCTTTCCAGCCCCTGGCGGTTGATCAGTGGGCCCATCTCGACGTCGGGCTGGGCAATCGGGTCGCCATAACGGGTTGCGCTCATGGCCGCTGCGATGCGTTCGATAAATTGATCCGCCACCTTGCGTTCGACGTACACCCGCTCGGCACAGTTGCACACCTGCCCGCTGTTTATGATGCGCGAATCGCGGATCGCCCTGACCGCCAGGTCGAGGTCCGCATCCGCCAGCACAATGGCCGGTGCCTTGCCGCCCAGTTCCAGGTTGAGCTTGGTGATGTTCGGTGCGGCGGCAGCCATGATCCGCGAGCCGGTGTCGACGCTGCCGGTGAAGCTGATCATGTCCACGCCCTTGTGCGAACTCAGGGCGGCGCCGACCTTCCCGTCGCCACAGACCACGTTGAACACGCCGGGCGGCAGGTCGGTTTCGGCCACCAGTCGGGCGAATTCGAAGCAGTTGTTCGGGGTTTCTTCACTGGGCTTGATGACGATGGTGTTGCCGGTCAGCAGGGCCGGGGCCATCTTGCGAGCGATCAGAAAGAACGGGAAATTCCACGGCAGGATCCCGGCCACCACGCCCAGTGGTTTGCGGAACAGGAAGATATTTTCGTTCTGACGGTCGCTGGTGATGATTTCACCTTCTATGCGCCGGGCCCATTCGGCCATGTAGTCGAGGTAGTCGGCGGTGAAATTGACTTCGACTTCCGCCAGTCCGCTGATCTTGCCTTGTTCCAGAGTGATGGTGCGCGCCAGGTGCGCGACGTTTTCCCGCAGTTTGGCAGCGATCCGGCGCAGGTGGCCGGCGCGATCATTGGCCGGTTTGCGCGCCCAGCCTTTCTGGGCGGCACGGGCGGCGGCGAGGGCGCGCCCGACGTCTTCGGCGGTCGAGGCCGGGACTTTCGACAGCACGGCGCCGGTGGCCGGGTTGATCACATCGAGATGGGCAGCGCTGGCCACGAACTGGCCGTCGATGAAGTTTTCGTAAACAGGCACGGATGACATGGTGCGACTCCTTGGCAGATCAGTAAGTGCGCGACGGCGCTTGAGTGGCAGCGGGTTCGCGGTAGCGGGCGAGGGTGGCCATGGCGCCTTGGCGTAGCAGGCTGATGTCGATGGCCACTGCAATGAACTGGCAGCCCCAGCGCTGGTAGCGACGGGCGTCTTCTTCGTTCGGGGCAAGAATCCCGCAGGCCTTGCCGGCCGCCAGTGTGGCGTTCACCGCGTGTTGAATCCGCTCCTGGACTTCCGGATGGCCGGGGTTGCCGGCATGACCCAGGCCGATCGACAAATCCGCCGGGCCGATAAACACCGCATCCACACCCTCGACGGCGGCAATCGCTGCGACGTTTTCCACGCCGGTGCGCGATTCCACCTGAACGATCAGGCACAGTTGTTCATGGGCGGTATTCAGGTAGTCCGGCACACCGTCCCAGCGGGTGGCGCGGGTCAGGCCGCCGCCGACACCGCGAATGCCGTGGGGCGGGTAGCGCATGGCGCGCACCAGTGCCTGTGCCTGCTCGGCGGTTTCGACCATCGGGATCATCAGCGTCTGTGCGCCGATGTCCAGCAGTTGCTTGATCAGGTTGGCATCGCCATTCACTGCGCGCACCACTGGCGCGGTCGAGTAAGGCGCCACGGCCTGCAACTGAGCGAGTACCCCGGGCACGGTGTTGGGAGCGTGCTCGCCATCGATCAGCATCCAGTCGTAACCGGTGGTGGCGACGATCTCGGCGGCGTAGCCGGTGGCGAACCCGGCCCAGATGCCATATTGGGTCGCTGAGCTGTTCAGCGCGGCCTTGAACGCGTTGTGCGGCATGTTCATGTCGAACTCCTTTCTCAGCGGTTATACGGCCGATGCAGTTGGCATTCGGGGTTGAGGGTCACGCCGAAACCTGGCTGGTCGAGCGCGGACAGGCGCATGCGGCCATTGACCGGCACCGGTTCGCCGAGCAATTGCGGGTGGAACATCGGCACCACTTCGTCAGCCTTCGGCGCCATCATCAGGAACTCGGCGAACGGGCTGTTATGCCGGGTGGCGACGAAGTGATAGCTGTACACCGAAGAGCCGTGGGGGATGACCAGCGCGTTGTGGGCGTCGGCCAGGGCCGAGATCTTCACCAGTTCAGTGATCCCGCCGCACCAGCCGACATCCGGCTGGATGATGTCGCAGCAGCCCATCTCCAACAGCATGCGGAAACCCCAGCGGGTGGCTTCGTGTTCGCCGGTGGTCACCAGCATGCCTTTGGGCACGTTGTTGCGCAGGGCCGCGTAGCCCCAGTAATCATCCGGCGGCAGGGCTTCTTCGATCCATTTCAAGCCGTATTCGTGGGCGCCGACCGCCAGTTTGGTGGCGTAATTGAGGTCCAGGCTCATCCAGCAGTCGAGCATCAGCCAGAAGTCAGGGCCGACGCGTTCGCGCATGGTGGCCACTTCTTCGAGGTTCTTGCGCAGGCCTTCCTCGCCCTCGGCCGGGCCGTGGTGCAGCGGCATCTTGCCGCCGATGAAGCCCATTTTCTGCGCCAGGTCCGGACGGGCGCCGGTGGCGTAGAACTGCAATTCGTCGCGCACCGCACCGCCGAGCAATTGGTGCACGGGCTCCTGGCGGATCTTGCCGAGCAAGTCCCACAGTGCCAGGTCAACGCCGGAGATCGTGTTGATGACGATGCCTTTACGCCCGTAATACAGGGTCGACTGGTACATCTGGTCCCAGATTTTTTCGATGTCGGTGACCCGGGCGCCTTCAAGGAAGCGCGCCAGGTGTTTCTCGACGATGTACGCGGCAGGTTCGCCGCCAGTGGTCACGGCAAAACCGACGGTGCCGTCGCTGGCTTCGATTTCCACCACTAGGGTGCCGAGTACGTTGATGCCGAAGGTGCGGCGGCTCTGACGGTACTCGGGGTATTTGCTCATCGGCGTGGCGATGTGATCGTCGATCCAGTGGCCGTCGGCCTGGTCGTGATAATCCGCGCCGCCGCCTCGCAGAGTGAAAGCGCGGACGTGTTTGATGGTTGGAATGCCCATGGTGTGACTCCTCAGGTTTAAACGGTGGCCGGTTTGTTCGAGGCTTTATGGCCGGGCGCGCGTATGCCCAGCACCAGCAACGCGGCGATGACGGTGGTAGCGGCCAGCACGTACAAGCCTGCTGCCGGTGAGTGGAAGGCGCCTTCGGCCCAGTTCTTCAGCACCGGGGCGATGAAGCCACCGAGAGCGCCGAACGAGTTGATCAGGGCGATCCCGGCCGCGGCGGCGCTACCGGCGAGGTAGCTGGAGGGGAAGGTCCAGAACACTGGTTGCACGGCGATGAAGCCGGAGGCGGCAAAGCACAGGGCGATGATCCCTAGCAGCGGGTTGCTGAAGGTCACCGAGCAGGCGATCCCGGCGGCGGCCATGAGCAAGGTCAGGCAGGCGGTGCGGCGGCGTTCGCCGGTGCGGTCGCTGTAGCCGGGAATCAGGTAGGCGGCGATCAATGCGCAGATCCAGGGGATCGCCGTGACCAGGCCGACCATCAGCCCGACCTTGGTCCCCAGCAGCCCTCCGACCTGGCTCGGCAGATAAAACACCACGCCATAGACGCTGGCCTGGATCAACAGGTAGATCAGGCACAGGTACAGCACCGAGGGTTGGCAGATCACGTTGAGCAGGCTGCGGCCGTGATTCTGTTTATGGCTGTCTTCCTGATCGAGCAGGCTTTGCACTTGCTGGCGTTCTTCGACAGTCAGCCACTTGGCGTCGGCCGGGCGGTTGTCCAGATACCAGTAGGCCCAGATGCCCACAGCCGTCGCCATCAGGCCTTCAACGGCAAACAGCCATTGCCAGCCGTGGAAGCCGGCGAAGCCGTCCAGTTCCAGCAGCAGGCCGGACAGCGGGCTGCCGAAGATGAAGGCCAGCGGTGCACCGAAATAGAAGAAACCCATGGCCTTGCCGCGCACGGCGCTGGGGAACCAGTAGGTGAGGTAGAGGATCACGCCGGGGAAGAAGCCGGCTTCGGCCACGCCCAGCAGAAAGCGCAGGATGTAGAAGCTGGTTTCTGTGTGGGCGAAGACCATGGCGGCGGAGACCAGCCCCCAGGTGACCATGATCCGGCACATCCACAGGCGGGCGCCGACGCGGTGCAGGATCAGGTTGCTCGGCACTTCAAGCAACGCGTAACCCACGAAAAACACCCCGGCGCCGAAGGCGAAGGCGGCATCGCTGATATTGGTGTCGGCTTGAAAGGCTTGTTTGGCGAACCCGACGTTGGCGCGGTCGAGGAAGGCCATGATGTACATCAGCAGGAGAAACGGGAGTAGCCGCCAGGAAATTTTGGCGAGCAGAGGCGCGGGTAGAGTCTTCATCGCAGTTTTCCTTTGGTAGGGCATTTGTTCTTATGGGGAAGACTGTACGGCCGCTGATCGATGCGTTACAAATCGAATCTAGCTCACAACTGATACCTTCAGGGTATCGATAAAAAAGGCCCGTCATGACCACGCCGATCATCTCCCGCAGCCTGCTCAATCGCCTGCGTTACAAGCATCTGCACATGTTGGTGACGCTCAGCAGCAGCCAGAACCTGCACCGCGCTTCGCAAAGCCTGAACATGTCGCAACCGGCGGCAACCCGCATGCTCCATGAGATTGAAGACATGTTCGGCTGCGATCTGTTCGAACGCCTGCCGCGGGGGATGCGCCCGACAGCGTTGGGCCAGGAGCTGATTCGCTTTGCCGAATCGGCCCTCAGTGGCCTCGACCGTTGCGCCGAGGACCTGATGGCACGGCAGCAGGGCGGCTACGGCTATCTGTCGATCGGTACCATCATGGGCGCGGCGCCGGACCTGGTCATGGATTCGATTGCCGAGATCAAGGCCCTCAATCCGCAGCTGCGGATCCGCATCATGGGCGACACCAGCGACCAGGTGATCCAGTTGCTGGAACAGGGTCGCATCGACCTTGCCATCGCCCGGCGCAATGCCGCCACCGACAGTGAGCATTACGTCTTCGAGCAACTGGGTAACGAACGCTTGCTGGTGGTGGTGCACGCCGGCCACCCGCTGGCCCGGCGCAAAAAACTGGAGATGGCGGAGCTGGTCGGCGGTTGGCCGTGGATCCTGCAACCGGAAACCAGTCCGGCGCGCATCGGTCTGGATCAGGCGTTGCAGCGCCTGGCGTTGCCGTTGCCGGCAGACATCATCGAATGCAGTTCGGTGTACTCCATGCAGCAACTGATTCAGCTGACCGACGCGATCATGGTCCTGTCGGAAACCGCATTGCGCGACTATCTTAAAATGGGCCTGGTGGTGGCGCTGCCGGTGGAACTGGATGTGCAGATGGCGCCATTCGGGTTGTTGTTGCGCAAGGGCGAGCACATCAGCCGGGAGTTGGGGTTGTTCATCGATCTGCTGCGACGAAAAGCCGCGGTTTTTTGATTTCTTGGTCAGTTTTTAGTTTTCCGCGAAGGCATAAGCCTATAAACTTAACCTTTCGGTCAGCTTTGCACTGTCAACAACAGCCCTTTGCATCGTCGAAAAGGGCTTCTGCAAGACTCGAGATTTCCAGAACATAACCAGAAGGGCGGACCCCATAACCGCCCAGAGGATGATCCATGTCCAACCGTGATATATCCCGGCGCTCGTTCCTTCAGGGCGGGCTGGTAGCGGGTGTGAGCGTGACGCTCACGCCATTGAGCAGCCAGGCGCTGGCCGCCTTGATGGAAAACAGCGTGACCGTGCCGTCCGAGCAGTGGCTTGGCAACAATGGCAAGGCGCGCGCCCGTAACGATGCCTTGTCCAAGGTCTGCGGCAGCAAGGTCTTTGCCCGCGACATCCGCGCCAAGGACATGCCGGGCTGGCCGCAGCAGCAAGGCCACGCCATGCTGCTCAAAACCATCAAGGCCGACCACATCTTTGCAGGCATCGACCTGTCGTGGCTCGGTGCCGAGTTGCAACCTGACCGCATCGTCACCGCCGAAGACCTGGTCAAGGACGGTATCGTGTTCCCCGAGGAGCACGCCCCGGATCCGCTGTTGCCGGCCGGCAAGGTGCCGATGTTCATCGGGCACCCGGTGGCGATCCTGATCTGGAACGACTTCGAGCGCTTCCGTCAGGCCAAGAACCAACTCAAATTCAATGATAAGGCGATTCGTTACGGTGCCCAGGTGCCGTTCTACGAAGGCGATCCGTACGGCAGCTTCCGCTACGTGCGCGTCGGCGGCGCGACCTCGGCGGACGAAGACGAATTCGCCAGCCTCAAGGATTCGATTCTGTTCCCGATGCTGAAAAACCGTCGTCCGGTGTGGAACTCCCAGCCGAACCTGCACGGCAACCTGACCGAGCGCGGGCTGTTCTACGCCGAGCGCATGAAGCAGCAAATCGATACGCCGCCGGACAACTGGCTGGTGTTCGACGAACGCTACAAGACCCCGTCGATCGAACCGGCCGCCCTGGAGCCTGACAACGGCAACGGCTGGTACGACCCGGCCACCAAGACCCTGCATTTCGTCGTCGCCACCCAGTGTCCGCTGGAAGCCGCGACCGAAACCGCGAAGATGATCGCGCCGTCGCGTTTCGGCCTGGCCAACCTGAACATGCACCCAGGTTACACCGTCGGTTACGGCTCCAAGGACCACAACATTTTCGTCTACTACGCAGCCCTCGCAGCGTTGTACGGCGCCGGTGTACCGGTACGCCTGGCCAACGACCGCTACGAGCAGTTCCAGAGTGGCATCAAGCGTCACCCGTTCGACATTCGCTACCAATTGGCGGTGGACAAGAACGACCACAGCTTCAAGATTTTCCGCTCCGAGATGAGCGTCGACGGTGGCGGACGAATCAACTACAGCCCGTCGGTGGCTGCGGTGGGCGCCACGGCCGCACAGTCGATCTACTACATGCCGCAGAACGATCTGCAGGTCACGGCTTATCACTCCCGCGCCGTTGAAGCCGGGTCGATGCGTGGCTACGGCACCCTGCAAAGCATGGCGGCGACCGAGATGATGGTCGACGAAATCGCCGATCGCCTCGGTGTCGATGCCATTGAGTTGCGTCGCAAGAACGCACTGCGCTCGGGCATGAAAAACACCCAGGGCGCGATCCCGGCCGGTGCCTTGCGCCTGCACGAGATTCTCGACAAGGCGGCGGTCCACGACACCTGGAAAAACCGCGACGCGATCAAGAAACAACGCGAAGCCGCCGATCCGGACAACTGGTACGGGGTGGGTTTCGCCATCTGCCAGAAAGACTTCGGCACCGGTTCCGAAGCGCCGATGGCCAGCATTGAATTCACCGCCGAAGGTCGCATCAGCCTGCGCCACATCGGTATCGAAATCGGCACCGGCATGTCCACCTCCCAGGCCATGGTCGTGGCCGATTTCCTCGGTGTTCCGGCGCACGAAGTGAAGACCGGCGAAACCGAATGGAAAGAGTTGCAGCTGGTCAGTGGCGGCAACCCGTACATCATGAGCCAGGCCGAGCAGGACAACTTCCTGCGCAATCCGCGCTGGGTCGGCAAGGTCGCTTCGGCTTCGTCGGCCACCAACTCGGCGTACTACTTCAGCCACGCGACCCGTGAAGCGGCGCGCGTGCTGTTCAACCACGGCCTGTGGCCGGCGGCTCTGGAAATCTGGCGACAAGGCCCTTACGGCGGTCAGGCCAACCCTTACGTGGTGCGCCGCGAAGACGCCCATTGGGTCGACGGCAAGCTCACGGCCAACGGTATGGAGCCACTGCCTTTCGCCATGCTGGCCAAGCGCGTTCACGAACGTGGCCTGGTGAGCGGCGCCACCGTGCACGGTTTCAACCGCTGGAGCTGGGCCGAGGCCGAATTCAGCATCGACGGCGTGCGTGAGCGCTTGCCGCTCGACGGTCTGGCCGTGAAGTACGGCGACGGTGCACCGAAGGCGAAGAAGGCGCAGATGAACAGCGCCGGTTTCCATCTGCTGGATCGGCAGGGCATCGCCTACCCGGCGACCCAGCTGAACAACGCGGCGGTGACTTACTACAGCCCGGTCGCGACGCTGGTGGAAGTGAAGGTCAACAAGGGTTCGAACGAGGTGTCGGTACTCAACCATCACTCGTGGGTCGAGTGCGGTCGGGTGCTGGTGGAAGAACTCGTCAGGGGTCAGCTCGAAGGCGGGATCGCCATGGGCATCGGCCATGCGCTGATGGAAGAGATGCCGTTGTACGAAGGCGGGCCGGGGGAGGGTGACTGGAACTTCAACCGTTACCGCTTGCCGATGGCGCGTCACGTCGCGGTGTGGAAACAGACCGCGGAAATCCTGCCGCCATTGTCGCCGAGCGACCCGTCCAAGGGCATCGCCGAGGTGGTGATGATCCCGGTGGTCGGTGCCATCGGTAACGCCGTGGCCCATGCCATCGGTAAACGTGTCCGCGACCTGCCTATCACTTCTGCACGCATCAAGGAGGCCCTCAATGGCTAACCGTCCGCTTCAACTGACCCTCAACGGTCAATCCGTCGGCCCGGTGGACATCCCTGATGACCTGCCGATGATCGACTACCTGCACGAATACAAGAACCTCACCGGTTCGCGCCTGGGCTGCGGCCAGGGCATCTGCCACGCCTGCGTGGTGATCGTCGACAACCCGGACGGTACCAGTGAAGAAGTGCGCACCTGCATCACCGGCGCGCACTATTTCGAAGGCAAGAAGGTTCGGACCATCGAAGGCCATGCGACCTGCGACGAGCAGGGCAAGGTCACCGAGCTGAACCCGATCCAGCAGCGTTTCGTCGACGAGTTCGCCTTCCAGTGCAGCTACTGCGCGCCGGGCTTCGTGAATGCCGCGACCGTGCTGGTGGAAAAGCTGCAGCGTCAGCCCATCGTCAAAAGCCAGCTGGAAAAAGTCATCGAGGACAGCCTCGGTCATCACATCTGCCGTTGCACCGGGTACGTGCGCTACTACAGCGCCACCCGCAACGTGCTGACCGATCTCGGCCTGGTCAAGGAGGGTTAAGCATGAAGCTTCTACTTAGCCGCCTGGCGTTGGCGGTTGGTCTGGCTGCGCCTGTGGTGGCAGCTCACGCCGATGATGCGCAGGTCAAGCAAGGCGAGTACCTCGCCCGCGCCGCCGACTGCATGGCGTGCCACACCGCACCGGGTGGCGCGCCGTACGCGGGCGGCCTGCCGATCGTGTCGCCGTTCGGCACGATCTACGGCACCAACATCACCCCGAGCAAAGAGCACGGTATCGGTCTGTACAACGATGACGAGTTCTTCGCCGCGCTGACCGAAGGCAGGCGCCGTGATGGCGCGAACCTGTATCCTGCGATGCCCTACACCTCGTATCACCTGATCCCGCGTGCAGATTCCGACGCGATTCATGCCTACCTGAAAACCGTCGCGCCGATCGAGCGCGCAGCACCGGTCACCAGCCTGAGCTTCCCGTTCAACGTGCGCCTGGGCCTGATGGGCTGGAACATGATGTACGGCAAGGACGTGAAGCTGGAACCGGCTGAAGGCAAAAGCGAAGCCTGGAAGCGCGGTCAGTACATGGTCGACGTGCTGGGGCACTGTGGCGAGTGCCACACCCCACGTGGCTTGCCTGGCGCGATGCAGCAGGACAAGCGCATGACCGGCGGCATTCTCAATGGTTATCTGGCGCCGAGCCTGCTGGCCACTGACCTGGCGGCCCGTGGCTGGAATCACCAAGACCTTGGCTCGTTCCTCAAACACGGCATGAGCGCCCAGGGCACGATGTTCAACGAGATGTTCCCGGTGTTCCACAACAGCACCCAAAGCCTCAGCGATCCGGATCTGGCGGCGATGGCGACTTTCCTGCTCGGCGATCAGCCGCCTGCGGCGAAAGTGCTCGTCGAAGTGCCGTTGGACAAACTGAGCCCGAGTGCCCAGCGTGGCCGTCAGGAATATTTGAATGTCTGCGCCGGTTGCCATGCACCGGGCGGTGAGGGCAAACCGCACATCGCCGTGGCCATGCGCGGCAACACCACGCTGCGCCTGGAAGATCCACGCAACCTGGTGCGGGTGATCGACGACGGTATCGGCGAGCAGAAGTTCTCCGGTTTCGAACATATGCAGCCGATGCCAGGGTTTGTCGACAAGCTGAATGACGAACAACTCACGGACCTGCTGAACTACCTGCGTCAGGGCTGGGGTGGTCAGCCGAATGATCTGGCTGTAAACGACGTGCAGAAGTTGCGGGCCGATGCGCCGCCGCTCGAGCACAAGGCCCACTGATATGCAGCATCTGGATTTGCAAGTGGTGCGCCGGACGCTGGAGTGGTCTACGGCCGGTCAGCGCATCTGGCTGTGTACGGTGCTGGCCACTTACGGCTCGGCACCGCGCGCACCGGGTTCGCTGCTGGCGGTGAACACGCAGGGGCACTGGATTGGCTCGCTGTCCGGTGGCTGTGTCGAGGAAGACTTTCTCGAGCGAGTCGCCGAGGGCGCGTTTCTGGAGCCAGTTTGTGTTGTTCGTTACGGCGAAGGCGACGATCCACGCTCACGCGTCAGCCTGCCCTGTGGCGGGGTGCTGGACGTGCTGGTCGAGAAGCTCGAGGCCGATTGCGAGGTGCAAGCGCATCTGCGGGAGCTGGAGTCGGCACTGTTGGGCCGACGTCGGTTGATCCGCGAGGTTGATCTGCAAAGCGGTGCGCGCAGCCTGTTCGATGATCATGAACAGGGTGTGCGTATCGAGCGTGAAATCGACCGGGTGCGTGTACGCGTCGGCGCGGCCCAGCGCTTGCTGCTGGCGGGGTATTCCAGTGTCGCCCAGGCCTGTGCGGAGTTTGCCGTGGGGCTTGGGTTCGAGGTGATTCTGTGTGACCCGCGGGACGAAGTGCTCGAAGGCGTCGTGCTGGAAAACGTGGAGATTCGCCGCCAACTGCCGTCGGTGTTCATCGCTGACGGCGGTTGCCACAGCGACACGGCGGTGGTGGCGTTGACCCATGATCCACGTATCGATGACCTGGCAATGATGGAGGCTGTTCGCACCGAGGCGTTCTACATCGGTGTGATGGGCTCCATGCAGACCTCGCAAAAGCGCTTCGAGCGGTTGCGGCGTATTGGTGGCTTGGGCGATGCCGAACTGGCGCGGATTCATGCGCCGATCGGCTTGAACCTGGGCAGCAAGACGCCAGCCGAGATTGCCCTGGCGGTACTGGCGGACATCCTGCGGATTCGCAGCGGTATCCCACGAGATCGTCTCTAACCCCCAAAACCTGTGGGAGCGAGCTTGCTCGCGATGAGGTCGTAACATCCAACACATCCGTTGGCTGCCAGACCGATATCGCGAGCAGGCTCGCTCCTACAATGTATTGCGTGTCGCTTAGTACCCGAACTTGTCCCGCAATCCGTAATACCACGCACCCAATGCCGCAAACGGTGTGCGCAGCAACTGGCCGCCGGGGAACGGGTAGTGGGGCAGGTCGGCAAAGGCGTCAAAACGCTCGGCCTGGCCGCGCAGGGCTTCGGCCAGCACCTTGCCCGCCAGGTGCGTGTAGGTCACGCCATGGCCGCTGCAGCCCTGGGAATAGTAGATGTTGTCGCCCAGGCGTCCGACCTGGGGCAGGCGCGACAGGGTCAGCAGGAAGTTGCCCGTCCACGCGTAATCGATCTTCACGTCCTTGAGCTGCGGGAATGCCTTGAGCATCTTCGGCCGGATGATCGCTTCGATGTTCGCCGGATCCCGCGCACCGTACACCACGCCACCACCGAAAATCAGGCGCTTGTCGCCGCTGAGGCGGTAGTAGTCGAGCAGGTAATTGCAGTCTTCGACGCAGTAATCCTGAGGCAGCAATGTCTTGGCCAGTTCTTCACCCAATGGCTCGGTGGTAATCACCTGCGTTCCGCAAGGCATCGACTTGGCGGCCAGTTCCGGCACCAGATTGCCCAGATAAGCGTTGCCGGCGACGATGATGAATTTGGCCCGGACCTTACCCTGCGGCGTATGCACCACCGGGCTGGCGCCGCGCTCGATGCGTATGGCCGGCGACTGCTCATAGATCGTCCCGCCCAGGGACTCGACCGCCGCCGCTTCACCCAGCGCCAGGTTAAGCGGATGGATGTGGCCGCCACTCATGTCGAGCATCCCGCCGACGTATTGATCGCAAGCCACCACTTCGCGGATGCGGCGTTGATCCATCAACTCAAGCTGGGTGTGCCCGAAACGCTCCCACAGGCGCTTCTGGGATTCGAGATGGCCCATCTGCTTGGCGGTCATCGCGGCGAACACGCCACCGTCCTTCAAGTCGCAATGGATGTTGTACCTGGCGACCCGATCACGAATGATTCGTCCACCCTCGAACGCCATCTGCCCCAGCAACTGGGCCTGCTTGGGACCGACCGTGCGCTCGATGACATCGATATCGCGGCTATAGCTGTTAACGATCTGGCCGCCATTACGCCCGGACGCCCCGAAACCCACTCTGGCAGCCTCGAGCACGGTGACCTTGAAACCGTTCTCCAGCAGAAACAGGGCAGCGGACAGCCCCGTATAACCGGCGCCAATCACACAGACATCGGTCTCCACGTCATCCTGCAACACCGGGCGCGGTGGAGCCGCATTGGCCGATGCGGCGTAATAGGATTCTGGGTAGGGAGTGTTAGCCATCCGGCAGCCTCTGTTTAATATATTTTACGAGTGCGTTGATCCTACCCGAGTTGAAAATCGCCCGCCAGCACCCGGAAAATCTTCTTTGTACCGGCAAAATTAAATATTTTGCATATTCATAGGGTTAGCGCGAAAAAAGGTGTTGACACCCCTCCGGAATTCCGTAGAATGCCGCCTCACAGCAGGCACGTAGCTCAGTTGGTTAGAGCACCACCTTGACATGGTGGGGGTCGTTGGTTCGAGTCCAATCGCGCCTACCAAACAAAATCCGCTCTGCTGGGCGGTCTAGAAGGGCTCACCGAAAGGTGGGCCCTTTTTTGTTGTCTGGTGTTTGGGCAAACTTTGGGAATATTTTGGGCAAACGACCAACGCGCTACACCTTCAGGTCGGCTTTCACCTTCATGTAAACCACCGCTTCATCACCGTGCCCCGCCTGGTAGTGCTCGGTCATCTTCACGTCGGCGTGCCCCATCAAACCTTGGATGTATTCCTGCTCGAAGCCCTGTTGCTCATAAATCCAGGCGCCGAGAGCGCGGATCTCGTGGAGAGTGGGGCGCTCGCCGGCTGGCATGTCCTCATAGGCCTTCGAATCGTCCCGAGCCTGGGCAAATGATTTGGTCAGGTAGTCCGCCGTCACCGCGTTCCAGTGTAGCTTGGCGTCCAACTGGGTGCGTTTGCGCGCCTTCGGCGAGTAGTGGATGAGGTACGGGCAGACGACCGGCGACTTCATACACTCCAACACCACCTCCCGCAGCGCCTGGCCCATGACAATCTCCAGGTGCACGGGCTTTCCGTAGTTCTGCGTTTTCCCGGGTGACACCTTGATGGTGTTTTGCTCGAGGTCCACAACCACGTACTTTCCCCGGGTGATTACCATCGCTGAGCCGCCGCTAGTGTTCTGCCGGCCCGACACCGGCGGCATCGCCGGGCTGGCGTCCATGCAGGTGATCGGCTCGGCCGGAAACTGGACCGGGTTTTATGTGCGGGCCTATGACGACAACACCAACCAACCGAACGGGCGCTGTTTACCCGGTCGTTCCAGAACTGGAACTATTTGCGCTATGAAATTACGGCAACGGGCAGTTCGCGTAATTTTTACAGTGTGCCGTTTAACTTTCCAGAAAACGAATACCTGCTGATTAATACTTTCGGCATGAACATGCTGACGGGTTCGGGTTCCGGGCGAAGCGTTAAAACACTGTGGGACTTTAATGCCGGCGTGCTGTACGCCTTGACCGACGGCTTTAGTAACCCGTTCGCATTTTTCATGCCTGCGGTATTCGCCAAGATCAGTGTTTAAACCAACGTTTGCATCCCGCCCCAGTGCGGGCTTTCACTTAAAATTGAGGACGATCAAATGGCTAAGCAGACGATACTGCTCGGTACTTCACCGAGCGGAGTCGGCGGGGATACGCCGCGGAGTGCACTAAAACCGAGAGCAATTTTGTTGAGTTGTACGCGCGCCAGGCATTACTTGGTACTGCATCCAACGTAAATCTCGGCACTGCCGCCGGCAATGCAATGCCAGTTGGCGGATTCGGTGTGGGGACCCAATTCAATCCTGGGCTACCACTCTTGAGTGATGCTTCGGGCGTAGAAATTTATTCTACTGGTTTCTATCGATACGCAAGCACAACGCAGGGGCGCCCGACGTTTGGTACAGGGTTTGGGGCGCTTATCGAGTTATCGGCATTGTTTAGCGGTGGCGCTAACTACGGCGGCCAAATCGCTGTTGATTACGCTACTTCGGAAATGGGATTTCGTTGTCTGTCTGGTGCAGCTGGTTTTTCTGCTTGGCGCAAGATCTACCACGACGGCAACACCACGCGCGCCGCTGACGGCACATTGAAGGCGATCTGATTATGACAAGAGCTGCGATCAACATTCTGGGCACTACTGGCGCCACTTACGACTTTGTTACTCAGGGCGACACTCCAGTGTCTTCTTCGCGAATCTCGAAGGGCGTTTACAAAGTTATCGGGTGCCTGGGCATGGTGCCTTTCCCCCCCCGTCGACGAGGGCTGGGGCTTTACGGTCAATCAGGTCGATAACCGTGCTGATGTCGAGACCGTTTTTACCGATGGGGAACTAATGGTGACTGTGACAAAGGACGGTCTGCCATACGACCTGAAGCACATGATCACCTTGCACATCTTAGTACCGACCCCTGATCCCGTGAAAATTTCTGAAATTCCCGCCGAGGCGTCTCCATCTGGTGAAGAGCCTACCGTCGAAGCCTGAATCAATAGATCCAAACGCACCCGCCATCGAGCGGGATTTTTTTGCCTGGAAAAAAGGAATGTCCTTCACATCGCAGCAACCGCTGCAGATCCCCCCGAACGCCGGCGCTATTCGCGTCGAAGGCGGATCTTCTCCCAGCTGCGATCGACATAAAACGATCCTGTATCGCCTCGGACGGAATAAATCGTCGCTCTATAGGCTGCTGTCCAGCGCGAGCAGCCTAAGGCAAGTAGTTTTTTGTAGGCCCACTTCCATCCGTTCTTAGGTGCGATGCTCATATTTTTCCTTAGGTCCGTACCAGCCATTCCCTGATGGTAGCTAGGAGCTCCAGGATATCCAGCGATTGATTTCAGGCGTCAAAAATTCGCCCAAGAACGATTACATTCGTTTTCCTCTGAAAGCGAATGCCAAGCACACGGCAGCAGTAGCTGTTATTGACCCGCCATAAGCCCGCCCTGAGCGGGTTTTTTTACGTCTGGAGAAAAGCATGACCGTCACAGAAAAAGACCGCGATATCCTCGCCCGCACGCTGTGGGGCGAGGCCTGCGGCGAATCCTTGGCCGGCCAGATCGCCGTGGCTTGGACTATCCGCAACCGCGTGAAAGACGGCAAGGACAAATCGTGTTGGGGGGAGGGCTATGCCGTCGTATGCCAGAAACCCTACCAGTTCAGCTGCTGGAACAAGAGCGACCCGAACTTCGCCTCCCTGAGTGGCGCGAAGCCGATTCCGTTCCGCGAGTTGGCGCAGGCACGGATCGCCGCTGACCAGGTGATCGATGGAAAGGTGCCGGATCCCACCGGTGGTGCCACCCATAACTACGCGACCACCATGCCCAAGCCGCCGGCCTGGGTGAAAGGTGCCAAGCAGACGCTGGCGCTCGGTCACCATGTGTTCTTCAAGGATGTGCCATGAGTCGCCTATCGAAAGTTCTGAGAGACAGCAATGACAATGGTCTGACGTTCTGGTGTCCTGGCTGCGATGGCGCACATGCCATTCAGCATGGCGCCGGGACCGGTCCACGCTGGGGCTGGAATGGTAGTGCGGAAAGTCCGACGTTCACGCCTTCGATCTTAGTCAGGTATCCGGCTAACCCTGACGCCATTGAAGAATTCAAGGAGTGGCGTACGGAGCGTGTATGTCATTCGTTCGTCACCGATGGCCGTATCCAGTTCCTGGGCGATTGCACCCACGCGCTAGCCGGACAAACGGTCGATCTGCCGGAGTAGGAGGACTGAGCATGACGACCTACCTGAAAGCAGGCGCTGTTCTGTTGCTCATAGCTATGGTGCTGGGCGCGCTGTTCGGCGCCTATCACCACGGCGTGACGGTCACGGATGAAAAGTGGCAGTCAGAATGGAATGATCGCGACACCCGGGACGCCGAGGCGAGGGCACTCAATGAGGCCACCGAGCGCACCAAAGAGCAGGCCTACCAACAATCAATCAACAAGGCGGCTCAAGATGGGCAACGAAACATCGATCAAGCAATGGCTGATGCTGCTGCCGCTCGCGCTGCTGCTGACGACGTGCAGCTCGTCGCCGACAACCTTGCCCGTCGACTCGCAGCCAGTGAAGCCAGCGGCAATTCCTGTACTGCCGCCGCAAGCTAGACGGCTACCCACGCCGCAATGGTGCTTGCCAACGTGTTCAAGCGCGCTGACCAGAGAACGGGCGACCTGGCTGCAATTGCCGACCAAGCCCGAACCCGGGAATTGACCTGCGAACAGGTGCATGAAGGTCTTTCGAGGTAGGAATTGTATGCGGTCGGCAGAACGCCGGAGGCAGGAAAAAATCCCCGATCTGCTGGAGAGCAGTTCGGGGCAAGTCATGAGACATCATTGAGGGAAGGGAATCTCTCCATGAACTAGCGTCCCGATAACCCTCTCCTCCGGGGGAGTTAAACATCGGCGAGAAGCGGGTGGGAAGTTAAATAATTGTCACAAAAATATTTATAGATTGGTCCACGTTCTATTAAAGACTAGGTGAAATTTACTTCAGTGGAAGGCGCTGATAGGGGGGAGGTGTAATGGTCGTTTGTGGCGCTGCCGGCGCAGATTGAGCTGCCGCTGGAGGGCAGGATGAAGAATAAGGGATTTCCCTGCATGGCGTTTCGTCAGTGCAGAAAGGCGCACCAATGAGTGCCCAGTTTGAAATACGACCAAAAGGGAGAGAGCCACGTCCACTCCCTTTTGAAACAAAGCTTCCAATTGCTCAATCTCGGAATCCGAGATCAGTCGTCATGTTTGTGTTTATGTTTGTTCTTGTACTTCTTTTTATGCTTGTGGTCGTAGTGGTCGTTATCGTGATCGTTATCGTTGGCCAGATTGTTGCCGATAGCACCACCTGCTGCGCCGCCCAGTCCAGCGCCGATCAGGCCACCAGTGGAACCACCAACACTGTTGCCGATTACCTGACCACCCGCTGCACCGAGCCCGCCGCCGATGGCTGATTCGGTCTTGTTGCCACTCTTCGCGGTCATTGCGCCCCCAGCTGCGCCACCTACGCCGGCTCCGATCGCAGCGCCGGTGCTACCCCCCACAGCCTGACCGACGACGCTTCCAAGGGCTCCACCGACACCGCCACCGATAGCTGTGTTGGTGGCTTCGCCAGCGAGGGAGTACTGCGATACAAGAAGGCTTAATGCAACGACAGTGAATGATTTACGCATCAGACAAACCTATAGAAATACCCAAGGAAAGAAAGTTTGTTGGTACGAATCAGTCAGGTCAACAGGTATTTGACGGTGCATAAATTTGGATCAACCAATCTGTGATTAGCGCAGCCGCTTGTTGATCAATTATGACCTGTGGGCACTCCCCCATAGGCCCTTTGCATGTCGCCGATGGCTCGGTCGGTTCATGCCTGATGGCGGCGGCCACATGATCTAAGAGGCGTGCAGCAGCTACATCGAACGTGTCTTTGGTTATCTTTATACCGAGAATATTGGCGAGGTCTTTTTGAGCCTGTGACGAGCGAGAACGGGTCATACTTACTGGACTCCATTAATCGATTGCAGTCACTCCGGCGCCATTATCACCGCGAGCGTCATCTTGATGAACTCCTCATTCTTGTCGATGGCTTCTAGGGAGCAGCGTACGTTATCGGCGACATCGGCCGACCCGCGCTGCTCGACCCAGTTCGAAAGCTCCATGATGGCTGCTTCCAGGGCGAGTTGGTTTCATTGATCTTGAAGAGCAGGGAAGGGAGCAGGTCAGAGTTTGGCATCGCGAATTCTCCTTGGAGTTTTCAGCGTAGCAGGGGCGACCTGTGGGCTTGGAGTGTAGGTCGACAGAACGCCGCAGAAAGGTGGCACTACTGTAGGAATATACAACGCTAAGTTATTGATTCTTATAGGGAGATGTGGCGGTTTTGAGGGGGTTGAAAAAGTCTTATTTTTTCTTATAGATCAAAGCGTTATGACTGTTTACCGGTCACCTTGACATGGTGGGGGTTGTTGGTTCGAGTCCAATCGCGCCTACCAAACAAAATCCGCTCTGCTGGGCGGTCTGGAAGGGCTCACCGAAAGGTGGGCCCTTTTTTGTTGTCTGCAATTTGCACCCCCCCACTCAAAACGCCAACTTGGCGCCCAACTCCACATACTCGATCTTCTTTTCGTCGTGCCCCTCCTGATAGTGCTTCGTCACCTTCTCATCTGCATGCCCCGTCAACGCTTGGAAGGACTCCTGTGGGAATTTCTTCCGTTCGTACAGCCATGTCCCCAGGGCTCGGATCTCATGAAAAGTGGGGCGCTCGCCGGCCGGTACGTGGTCGTAGGCGTGCGCGGCGCCCCGGGCTTGTAGTGGATCAGGCGCGGTGACGCCAGTGGCGACCGCAGGCATTCACCGACAACCTCACGTAGCGTGGCCCTCATAGCGATTTATCGCCTGCCGTTCACCGGCAGGCTCAATGTCAATTTTTTTCAGGGTTGTGTTCGGGACACTTGGCGCTGCTCTGGGTAAAGTCATTACCGCTTGCCCGGCCTGGTGTGTTTCAGATGGATTACTGAATGGCCAGCAACTGGTCAGGGTAAACGCCATTCAAGTGATGATTGATGCACATGATCAGCAGTAAACACGGCTTCTTACTGAACGGAGGAGGTTGTCGCCTTTAGTGAACTTCTTGGATTTCGCTTGCAGTCTACTGTGGCGCATGGGCAATCCTTTGTAATTATAAGGCTCCTTATTTAACTTCATAAGGATTTCCTCGTTGCCAATAACACGTTCCCCGCTGCTTGTTAGTAAGTCAAACACTACACATTCCATGCGAGTTAATTTGATAATCGTCAGATTGTTAGAAGGCAGGCGTTGGGGGTTGTTAAATACTCAAGTTTGTAGCATCGGCCTGTTGATGCGATCAGATACACACTTATAGCCGCGCTGGTCGATCCAGGCAGCAACTTCATCGAAGGCAATAAAATCTTCGTCGGAAGGATTGAGCGGGGCGGCGATAAGACATTCTGGCATCGCGCTTCCTCCATGCACAAAAAAAGCGTAGCCCAAGAGGTGCGCACACTGTAGGTAGCAGGCGAACTGTAGGTAGCAGGCGAACTGTAGGTGGCAGGCGAACAAACCCCGTATGGGCGGGCTTAACGGGAGAGAAAAAAAGGATGGGTGCTGATCCGTCGGCAGTCATTGAGTTTCGTTAGTGAGTTACGGCGCCGCTGTAGTGCAGGACAACTGGATTGCCTTCAGCCTTCTTGTTGCTTTTGTGGGTAACGGGCATGGCGAATGATTCAGGTAGGTGCTACTTCCCATGACCGTTGGCGCCATTAGCGAGGGAGTCTATAGCAACTCTTGATTTTTATTCTCGTCTTTAACGTTTTTCAGGCGCCAAATATTTGAACTTTTAAAGTTGTTAGAAAAGCGATTGGTCTTAGCGCGATTTATTCATACGGCCCATTACAAACTCAGCCATAAGTAAGAAAGCGTCAAACTAGAACAGGCGGCGAGGAGTATTGCAACCCGATAAAAGACAAAATATTGACAACAAAAAACAGTCACATTCTCCCTATTAAGTCGGTGGTATATCATGATCAAGATCATGGCCTACTTTTTAATTGGAGCTGTAACTGCAGGATGCAACGGCATCGTAAAACCCGACTTTTCGGGATCTGCGAGTGATTCATATTTTTCAGTCTACTCGGGCTTTCCTGCACCGTATCTATACATGGCCTCGGCCGTGCAGTGGAACGATGACTACGCCGTAACCACCCGTCACACTCCGTTCATCCCCAACGTGAAGTACAGCTGCAGCACAGGTTGTGATCTCGTCTTCATCCTGCACAAGGCCAACGGCCGCTACCCGTCATGGCGCGCACCGCGTGTGGGCGAGAGCATAACTGCCGTTGGGGCGAGTCCTTACCTCATGACCACTTCCGGGAAGGGCAAGGTATATCAAACGCCTTTCGTCAATACCGCCGAACACAGCGGTGATCTCTATGCCATCCATGATGCCCCACTGATCAAGGGCATGTCGGGTGGGCCGGTCATCACAAGTGACGGCTGTATTGTCGGCATCAATATTGGTTTCTATTCAACCACCCTGAACGATGTGAGCAATCACTCCGGCGTAAAGGGGGCTGAGAGGATCAGCATCTTTATTCCTTACTCGATCATTCAGCGCGAGTGGGGGATATTGCAGGCAAAACTTGACGACCCGCACGGCGCGAAGTATGTCGCGAAATAACTTTTAGCTTTCAACCCATTGGCCATCGCGCGTACCCGACAAAGTCCCCTCTGATGGGCGGCCTGGAAGGGCTCACCGAAAGGTGGGCCCTTTTTGTTGTCCTGGATTTCTTCAGGGTGTTCACAAAGTATCTGGCTCGTTCACGCTGGACAACGTGAACGTTGATGCACGCGCGACGATTGCTGAGCGGATACCGGGCCACCAGTGATTGCCAGGTAATCGTTCAGATCGTCGCCAGCCTCAGTAGGCGTCAGAGGGCAAAGGTCGCTGCAAGGCCGTGGTGGCCTTCCTGTGCTCCCGCGATCAGGTGCATTGGGATGTTCTGTTGTACTTCAATGGACGGTACTTCGAAGTTCCCTACGATCTGGAGGTGGCGCTCGCTCAGTTCGGTCGACTTTCCTGCTTTTTCCTTGGCCATTCTCGCGTGGTTCATTGCGATTTCGTTGAGCGTTGACACGTTACATCTCCCGGTGACTGACCAAGCGTATCGCTGGCGTCCTTAAGCATTGATTGAATGGCTGCGGCGTCAGAATCCTGTCGTTCCGGCGCTGCTACGGGCGATCTTAGCAAGCCTCAAGCCACGGATACGGGCGAATTCCTCGTTGTGTTCCGGTAGGCGACGAATGGCGGGTACCTGTGAATGATGGTCCGGATTTTTTGTTATTCAGGCGTAAACTAGCAAGGCGACGTTATCAAAAGGAGCCGCCTATGAACGCCGATCAAATGAGCAAGCAGGCACCTGTGGACACGGCTGTCTGGGATCGATATTTCTGCGCTGCATTGATTGCCGAAAGCAATCTGACTGCCCCGATTGTGGGCGAGGCTACTCACGAGGACAGGCAGAACCTGTTGATCGAGAGGGCCAGAGTCCTCGCGGATAAAATGATGCAAAACCGAAGATAACCAGAGCCCAGCCGTCGCGCTGGGCTCTTTGCATGCGGGGTCATGCACCGATGCTGGGGGCGTGCGCATTGCGGATCAGGCGATCAACTCCACCTTGCCGCTCGCCAGGCGATAGATACCGCCCACGATCTTGAGCGCGCCTTTACTCTGCGCATCAGTCAGCAATGGCGAGGCCTGTTTCAGGCTGTTGACCGAATTTTTGACGTTTTGCGCGGTGGCGTTTTCCATCAAGTTCCCGGGCTGCTTGAGTACTGCCTCGACTGCCGACTTGAGTGCGTCAGTCAGTTTCGGGATATGACCGGGGAAAATCGTCTGATCCTTGACCGCCTTGATACCGGCCTCGATGGCACCGCAACTCTCATGCCCGAGTACGAGAATCAGCGGGGCGCCCAGTACGGCAACCCCGTATTCAAGACTGGCCAAGCCTTCCGGCGTAACGAAGTTGCCCGCAACGCGGATGGAGAAAAGATCGCCGCGCGCGGTGTCGAACGCATATTCCGGGGCGATCCTCGAGTCAGAGCAACTCAGCACGGCCACGAACGGATTTTGGCCGGACACCAAGGCCTCTCGCTCTGCCTTGAAATCGTGCGTCGTGGAAGTGCCGCCTACATATCGTGCATTGCCCTCCATCAGTCTTTTCAACGCCAAGTCGGGACTGATTACGTTTTGAGGTTTGGGTGGGGCTGACGCTTTTTCGGCTGCCTGGATGATCTTGCCGGGCAGTGTGCCGGTCAGCAGCAGGGCGCCTGCGCTCAATCCGGCAAATTGAAGAAAACGACGACGGCCTGTTGTGTTTGAAGCAGAGCTTGAATCACATGATTTACACATGATTTTGTTTACTCAGTTCAATGGGGTGAGAGTGAGTTGCTGTTGGGGCGGGTACTGCCATGGACGCTCAATACCGGCGCAGTGGAGTCTAGTAGGTCTGTCATATTGTGTTCCGGGCATTGTCTGCGGATGGCGTGCACGCAGCCATTTCATGGGCTACTACTGACAGGCTCATACAACTTCGACCTGGCAGGAGTTTCTCGATGCTGACTCAATGGTTTCTGGCGGCGGTTCATCTTCTGGCATTTGCCTTGGGATTCTGGGCGGTATTGGTTCGAGGTACGGCTTTTCGGCGTTTGGCAGATGGCGCCACAGAGGTGCGCAGTGTTTTGATGGCGGACAATATCTGGGGTATTTCAGCTGTCGTTTTATTGATCAGTGGCGGGGTGCGAGCCTTTGGCGGGTACGAGAAGGGCGCGGACTATTACCTGCATCAGCCGCTGTTTCATCTGAAGATGACGCTGTTCGTCCTGATCTTGTTGCTGGAGATTGCGCCGATGGTGACGCTGATCAAATGGCGGATAGCGCTTGCCCGTAAAGTGGCGATCGATACCGGCCGTGCGAAGCTGTTTGCACGGATCAGTCATATCGAGGCGCTGCTGGTGTTGCTGATGGTGGTGGCAGCGACTGGTATGGCGCGAGGCGTGATGCTTGGTTGACTGCGCAGTGAACGCATCCTTCCCTGGGGTAAACCAGAAAAGTCTGACAGCAAAAGGATGGAGCTTGCCGCTAGTATCGACCCTTGGGGGTTGAGTGGGGGCGAAAGCACGGGGCGATGGGGTGCTGAATCTTTAGCCAGCCGTGATTCCGGACTGAACGGGCTGGCTACTGACTGCAACGGGATTCAGGATTGCGGCTTTTCCGGGGCGGTCAGGCCGGCCTGAATGCGCTGGTAAATTTCTTCACGATGCACTGCAACGTCCTTCGGAGCGTTGATGCCGATCCTGACTTGCTGGCCGCTTACGCCCAGGATGGTGATCGTAATGTCATCACCAATGTTTATGCTTTCACCGACTTTGCGGGTGAGTATCAGCATGGTCTTCTCCTTGATTGCTTTGTGGGGCACCTGATTCGGACAGTGCAGAGGTCGGTGGTATGTATAGATTAGTGCGAAGTCTCGTGGTTTGGGTGCCTCTTTCTGACGCGCAGATGCGGCATTAATTCCCAAGACGTAACTATACAGAGGCCGCAATCATCAATCTCGTTGTTTTGAGCCCATTTTACGGCACTCGTGAAGTATTCATGGGTGTTAAAATCGCCGCTTTATGCATTTGGAGGGAAGCGTCGTGCGCAAAATGGTTTTGATCATCGCGATATTGGCACTGGCGGGATGTGGCGAAGGCAGCCGTGTGGATGCGCCGAAGCCCAAGCCGGCCATGGCTGCCGTACCCGCGCCAGTGTCCGGTCCGCAATGGGATCTTGAAGTGCGAGGTGAAACCCCTCAGGCGGTCAGTGATCTGAGTGGCTGGCTGATCGAGCACAGTTTCATGTCCAGTGTCGTCAAGGAGAATGGCAATACCCGAATCCTGGTGGGGCCATTCAATTCGAAAGCCGAAGCCGAAGCCAAGCAGGATGAAGTTCGCGCGGCGCTCACTCGCTCGAAGAAACAGAACATCGAATTGCTGGTGCTTGAGCGTCCAGCCGCTCAATAACGTAGCGCAGACGTTGAAGAAACAAAAAAAGGCCTCGGGCGTTTAGCGCCGGGGCCTTTTTTGTTTCAGTGTCCCGTCCTGGATTCAGCCGCAGGCCTTCATGTCTACCGGGCCGACGAACTCGTTGCCGCGCCCCATGACGCACCCCACGCTCTGATTGCGTTGGCGTTCCCAGGCCTGTACCGGATAGGTCTTGTCCCAGGCTTCGTACAGTTGTCGATCCTGTTTCGACAGGCGCAAGCCATACTGCTTGCTCATGTAGAAGTAGGTCCGGGCGATCATGCCGCGAATGGAAGGGCGGGGCATGACTTTCTTGGCCTTGAAGTCGACCTGGGTCAGGCAGGAACCATATTGCCCCGACTGCTCGGGCAGCCAGCCAAAGCTGAAGTTGCTGCGATCGCCATTGACCTCGCCAATGCTGGGCACCAGGTTGTGCAAATCAGCCTCGGCCTTCTGGTAAACCGGGTCGTAGCGGGTGCAGTTCTTGCGACCGCCCTCTTGCCAGCACTGGCGTTGATGGCCGATTTGCCAGGCCGGAACAATATGCTCCCACTCGATGCGGGATGCGCGTTTGGCATTTTTACGTGGCACATAACCGCAGGCTGCAAGGTTCACCCGGTTACCGGTGTACTTGCAGCCACAGTAAAACTCGGTGGACTGGGGCGCGTAGAGTTTCCAGGCGACCTTTTTCGCTTCGGTAAAAGTGCGCGGCGCGTCGGCTTGCGCCCCCATGACAAAAAACAGAAACAGCAAAGCAAACCAGCGAACACTCATCGACTCAATCTTCCTTCGGCACAACCCAGAAAATCTGCACACCGCCATCGTCGCGATAGGCGAGGGTGACGTTGTCGTTTTCGTCTATTTCTTCCAGTAAGCGTTCCCATTCATCCACCGGCTCGTCGGGAAGGCGGAAGATCAACGCTGCCCTGGCTTTTTGTGCGGTGGGGGAGTTGATGATTTTCTGAACGCGCAGGCCCATGCGTACATAGGTGTCGAGAGAGGCTGAGGTGGTGTCCACGGAATTATCCTTATTAAGCTGTACGTGCATACAGTATTTAACTGTAGGCCATTTCGCAACTGCTTAAAAACCAAGAAAATCCTCTGACAGCGATTTGTTCCGTTTGGCGTAAGGCGAAGGGATTTTTTTTGTAAGATCCGCGGCAGCCACTCGCCAAGGCTGGCGAATGGCGCACGGGGTGCCCGACCGGATCCGGTCGGGCGAGGGCGAATCAGTATTCCCAGAACATCCGTTGCAGCTCTTTGCTGTCATTGGTTTTGGTCAGCGCGACCATCGCCAGGACCCGGGCTTTTTGCGGATTCAGGTCGTTGGCCACGACCCAGTCGTATTTATCGTCAGGCTGTTCGGCGTTGCGCAGTACAAAACCGCCGGCGTTGACATGGGACGAACGAATGATCTGCACGCCATCCTTGCGCAGGGCTTGCAGGGCGGGCACCACTCGCGACGATACCGAGCCATTGCCGGTGCCGGCGTGGATGATGGCTTTGGCGCCGGACTGAGCCAGGGCCTTGTAGGCGGTGTCGCTGACGTTGCCATAGGAATAGGCGATCTCGACGTCAGGCAGGCTCTTGATGGTCTTGATGTCGAATTCGGAATCCATGGTGTGACGCTTGGCTGGCAGGCGGTACCAGTAGGATTTGCCTTCTACCACCATGCCCAGCGGACCCCAGGCGCTTTTAAACGCTTCGGTCTTGATGTTGATCATTTTGCTGACGTCGCGACCCGACTGGATTTCATCATTCATGGTCACCAGCACGCCTTTGCCTCGCGCGTCTTTGCTGCTGGCCACGGCCACCGCGTTGTACAGGTTCAGCATGCCATCGGCGGACATCGCGGTGCCTGGGCGCATGGAGCCTACGACGATGATCGGCTTCTCGGTTTTTTCCACCAGGTTGAGGAAGTACGCCGTTTCTTCCAGGGTGTCGGTGCCGTGGGTGATCACGATGCCATCGACGTCTTTGCTGTCGGCCAGCTCGGCTACGCGGCGACCCAGTTGCAGCAGGTTTTCGTTGGTGATGCTTTCGGAGGCGATTTGCATGACCTGTTCGCCGCGAACGTTAGCCAGTTGGCTCAGTTCAGGAACGCCGGCGATCAACTGTTCAATGCCGACTTTCGCCGCTTGATAGGTTGCGCTGTTGGCGGCGCTGGCGCCAGCGCCGGCAATGGTGCCGCCGGTGGCCAGGATCACCACGTTGGCCAGTTTCTGTTGGGTTTCGGCTTCTTTGGCCTGAAGGGCGGTGGGCAGGAGCAGCAGCAGGGCCAAGGCGCCCGGAACAAAGGTCTTGAGTGCAGATGTCATTATTTTTCTCTTCTAGTTGTGAGACGGTGCAGATGCAGGTTCATCTAGATACGCCCCGGGCGAATCTGAACGCCGGGGGTGCGAGGGGAAGAGCAGGATCTGTACCAGTAATACGCTGAATTGAAAAAACACACCTAAGTTAATGATTTGTAACGATATTGCTGTTTGTGTCCAGAGCGGTTTCGGGGCTGGGCGTCCGGAATGCCGAACATGTTTAACTTTCGCGTTCGGCTCTCCGAAACGGATCGCGGTCTTGTTTAGGATTTAAACAGGTCAAATCATCCGTCATGACTAAAGAAACGCCCGAGCCGGTCGATGCTCCTTCAAGGGATCTTTTTCTTCGGGAGTTCACATGTCGTTATCTGTTGGCATTCCCAATGCCGCCGGCATCACCATCGCTGGCAAATCGGCCACTACCCCTCGTGCCTTGAGCGACGCAGCCGCTGATTCGGCTGCTCAAGCGCTGGGTGCAAAGGAAAGCGACGGCAACCAGGTCAAGACGGGCCCGGTAGGTCTGGGGGAGAGTGCCGGCGTACAGGCCGAATCGGAAACCAGCGATAACACCAGCATCGCGGTGAAGGTCTTGCTCAAGCGTCTGAAGGAATTGCAGCAGCAATTGCGCGAGCAACAGCAGCAACTGGCACAAGCCCAGGCAGCGTCCTATCCAACCCCGGAAGCCAAGACCACAGCAGTAGCAGCCATACAGGGGCAAGTTGCCGACACCAACGGCGCCATCCTGCAAGTGAGTGCGAGCCTGATAAAGGAAATGACCAAGGGTTCTGGCACGGGATCGGTGGTCAATACCACGGCATAGCTGAATGCCGTTTTTCGCCAAACATAGCTGAAAGCGCTTTTCAGGTCGTTGACAAATACCGGCAGGGTTCGCATAGTTTGGTTCACGCAAACGTTTGCGCTGCTCCAATGATGGCTTTTCATCGCAGCGGGCCGTGAAGCTTACGCCAGCGCAAGCGTTGCTCACAATAATCATAAGATCGGAGTGAACCCATGAAGCTGCCATTCGCTGGACGTCTTCTCGCTGTCGCTATGTTGGCTGCTGCATCCGCTGCATTGCCTGTCTCTTCGGCTTTTGCTGAAACCACTGAAAAACCGAAAGTCGCACTGGTCATGAAATCCCTGGCCAACGAGTTCTTCCTGACAATGGAAGACGGCGCCAAGGCCTACCAGAAAGATCACTCCGGCGAATTCGACCTCATCTCCAACGGCATCAAGGATGAAACCGACACCGCAGGCCAGACGCGTATCGTCGAGCAGATGATCCTGGCCAAGGTCAATGCACTGGTGATTGCGCCGGCAGACTCCAAGGCCATGGTCCCGGTGATCAAGAAAGCCATCGATGCCGGTATCACCGTGATCAACATCGACAACCAGCTGGACCCTGCCGTCGTCAAAAGCAAAAACATCAATGTTCCGTTCGTAGGCCCGGACAATCGCAAGGGCGCACGGCTGGTGGGGGACTACCTGGCCAAACAGCTGAAGGCCGGTGACGAAGTCGGCATCATCGAAGGTGTGTCCACCACCACCAATGCCCAGCAGCGAACCGCAGGTTTCAAGGATGCGATGGAGGCGGCGCAGATCAAGGTCGTGTCCCTGCAATCCGGAGACTGGGAGATCGACAAGGGCAACAAGGTAGCCGCGTCGATTCTCAGCGAATACCCGCAAACCAAGGCCCTGTTGGCCGGCAACGACAGCATGGCGGTCGGTGCGGTGTCTGCGGTGCGCGCCGCGGGCAAGGCCGGCAAGGTGCAGGTGGTCGGCTACGACAACATCAATGCCATCCAGCCGATGCTCAAGGATGGTCGCGTGCTGGCCACTGCGGACCAGTTCGCGGCTAAACAGGCGGTGTTCGGCATCGAGACTGCATTGAAGATTCTCAAGGGCGAGAAGGTCGACGGCGGCGCCAATGGCGTGATTGAAACGCCGGTAGAACTGGTCACCAAGTAGCCTTCTGGCGACGTAACGGCGCTCGTCCAGCCGGACGGGCGCATGGAGAGTTTTTATGTCAGTTTGCGCTCCGAACGCTGTCCTTTCGGTCAGTGGTATCGGCAAGACTTACGCCCAACCGGTCCTGGCCGGCATCGACCTGACGCTCATGCGCGGGGAAGTGCTGGCGCTGACCGGTGAGAACGGTGCGGGCAAAAGCACGCTTTCGAAGATTATTGGCGGGTTGGTCACGCCGACCACCGGCCAGATGCAGTATCAGGGGCAGGACTATCGTCCGGGTAGCCGGGCTCAGGCTGAAGCGCTGGGTATCCGCATGGTCATGCAGGAACTCAATCTGCTGCCGACCCTGTCGGTGGCGGAAAACCTGTTTCTCGACAACTTGCCCAGCAAGGGCGGCTGGATCAGTCGCAAGCAGTTGCGCAAGGCCGCCATCGAGGCCATGGCCCATGTCGGGCTAGACGCCATTGACCCGGACACCCTGGTCGGCGAGCTGGGCATCGGCCACCAGCAAATGGTGGAGATCGCGCGCAACCTGATTGGCGATTGTCATGTGCTGATTCTCGACGAGCCGACCGCGATGCTCACTGCCCGCGAAGTCGAAATGCTGTTCGAGCAGATCACCCGCCTGCAGGCTCGCGGCGTATCGATCATCTACATCTCCCATCGCCTCGAAGAGTTGGCGCGAGTCGCGCAACGCATTGCCGTGCTGCGCGACGGCAACCTGGTCTGTGTCGAGCCGATGGCCAACTACAACAGCGAGCAACTGGTCACGCTGATGGTCGGCCGCGAGCTCGGCGAACATATCGATATGGGGGCGCGCAAGATTGGCGCTCCGGTGTTGACGGTCAAGGGCCTGAGCCGGTCCGACAAGGTTCGCGACGTGTCGTTCGAAGTCCGTGCCGGAGAGATTTTCGGGATATCCGGTTTGATCGGCGCGGGGCGCACCGAATTGCTGCGTCTGATCTTCGGTGCGGATATCGCCGACAGCGGCACGATTGCCCTGGGGGCGCCGGCGCGGGTCATCAATGTGCGTTCGCCAGTGGATGCGGTCGGGCATGGCATCGCGTTGATCACTGAAGATCGCAAGGGCGAAGGCCTTTTGTTGACGCAGTCGATCGGCGCCAATATCGCCTTGGGCAACATGCCCGGCATCTCCGGCGCGGGCTTTGTCGACAACGATAAGGAGCGCGCTTTGGCCCAGCGTCAGATCGACGCCATGCGCATTCGCAGTTCCGGTCCGGCACAACTGGTGTCCGAGTTGTCCGGCGGCAATCAGCAGAAAGTCGTCATCGGCCGTTGGCTGGAGCGCGATTGCTCGGTGTTGCTGTTCGACGAGCCGACCCGCGGCATCGACGTCGGCGCCAAGTTCGATATCTACAACCTTCTCGGTGAGTTGACCCGCCAGGGCAAGGCGCTGGTGGTGGTCTCCAGCGACTTGCGCGAGCTGATGCTGATCTGCGACCGGATCGGCGTGCTGTCGGCAGGAAGCCTGATCGATACCTTCGATCGCGACAGCTGGACCCAGGATGAGTTGCTCGCCGCTGCTTTCGCCGGCTACCAAAAACGTGATGCGCAGCTCGTTGAAGCCGCGCCTAGGGATCTTCCATGAATACCGCTTCTTATGCCGGCAAACGCAGTGGCAACTTCTACGGCCTGGGCACCTATCTGGGGCTGGCGGGTGCCTTGTTGGCGATGATCGTGCTGTTCTCGGTGCTGAGCAGTCACTTCCTGTCGTACGATACTTTCAGCACCCTGGCCAACCAGATTCCGGACCTGATGGTGCTGGCGGTCGGCATGACCTTTGTGTTGATCATCGGTGGCATCGACCTGTCGGTGGGCTCGGTGCTGGCGCTGGCGGCCTCGACCGTGAGCGTGGCGATTCTTGGGTGGGGCTGGGGCGTGCTGCCGGCGGCCCTGCTGGGCATGGCCGTCGCGGCGCTTGCCGGTACCATCACCGGCTCGATCACTGTGGCGTGGCGGATACCATCATTCATCGTGTCCCTGGGCGTGCTGGAAATGGCTCGCGGTGTGGCGTACCAGATGACCGGTTCGCGTACGGCCTACATCGGCGATGCGTTCGCCTGGCTGTCCAATCCGATTGCCTTCGGCATTTCGCCGTCGTTCATCATTGCGTTGCTGATCATTTTCGTCGCCCAGGCCGTGTTGACCCGCACGGTGTTCGGTCGCTACCTGATCGGTATCGGCACCAACGAAGAGGCCGTGCGACTGGCGGGGATCAACCCGAAGCCTTACAAGGTCCTGGTCTTCAGCCTGATGGGGTTGCTGGCCGGCGTTGCGGCGTTGTTCCAGATTTCTCGCCTGGAAGCCGCCGACCCGAATGCTGGCTCCGGTCTTGAATTGCAGGTGATCGCGGCCGTCGTGATCGGCGGTACCAGCCTGATGGGCGGGCGCGGCTCGGTGATCAGCACGTTTTTTGGCGTCCTGATTATTTCCGTGCTGGCCGCGGGGCTGGCGCAGATCGGGGCAACCGAACCGACCAAGCGCATCATTACCGGCGCGGTGATCGTGGTGGCGGTGGTGCTGGATACTTATCGCAGTCAACGCGCAAGCCGGCGGACCTGAGTCATGGCGACTATCAAAGATGTGGCAGCCCTTGCCGGCATTTCCTACACCACGGTTTCCCATGTGGTGAACAAGACCCGCCCGGTCAGTGAAGAGGTGCGGATCAAGGTCGAGGCGGCGATCCAGACCCTCGACTACGTTCCCAGCGCCGTGGCCCGTTCACTCAAGGCCAAGACCACGGCCACCATCGGCCTGTTGGTCCCCAACAGCCTCAACCCGTATTTCGCCGAGCTGGCCCGGGGTATCGAGGATTACTGCGAGCGAAACGGTTACTGCGTCATCCTGTGCAACTCCGACGACAATCCGGACAAGCAGCGCAGCTACCTGCGTGTGCTGCTGGAAAAACGCATCGACGGCCTGATCGTCGCCTCGGCCGGCGGCGACAGTGGCCTGGCACAAGGCCTGAAAGGCGTCCGCACGCCCATGGTGATCGTCGACCGCGGACTGGACGGTGTCGATGCGGACCTGGTGCGCATCGACCATGAATACGGCGCGTATCTGGCGACCCGGCACCTGTTGGAGTTGGGGCACCGGGATATCGCCACGATCAGCGGGCCGCAAAGCACCAGTGTGGCGCAGATGCGTCTGGCGGGTTATCGCAGGGCCTTGAAGGAGGCGGGTGTCGAAGTCTCTCCCGGGCGCATGCTGGAAAGCGATTTCACCAGCACCGGCGGTTACAGCGCTGCCGCGTTTCTGCTGGAAAGCAATCCGCCTACCGCCGTTTTTGCGGCCAACGACATGATCGGCATCGGTGTGCTGAGGGCCGCCGCCGAGCGCAATATTCGCGTACCGAGCGAGTTGTCGGTGATCGGCTTCGACGATATCCAGATGAGTCGGTATGTCTACCCGTCGCTGACCACGGTCGGGCAATCGATCCTGCAGCTCGGCGAAATGGCTGCCGAAGTGCTTTTGCGCCGAATCGCCACGCCGGGCCTGGCGACCGATCAGCGGATCGTGACGCCGAGTATCGTCATGCGTGAATCGACGGCGCCGCTGGCCGGCGTGTTTGCCCAATTCCGTTGAAACAAAAAGCCGTCGAAAGCAGAGAGCCGTTGAAAACAGAAAGCCGCTGAATCAAAAGCGCCGCCGAAACAGAATCGATGAGTAGCAACGTATGTCAGCAAAAGTAGTGGTAATTGGCAGTTTGAACATGGACCTGGTGACCCGGGCCCCGCGCTTGCCCAAGGGCGGTGAAACGCTGATTGGTCAATCGTTTACCACCGTCTCCGGTGGCAAGGGCGCCAATCAGGCCGTGGCTGCGGCGCGGCTGGGAGCCCAGGTGTCGATG
The DNA here is from genome assembly GCF_019956305.1 of Pseudomonas sp. BF-B-30. Classification (NCBI taxonomy): domain Bacteria; kingdom Pseudomonadati; phylum Pseudomonadota; class Gammaproteobacteria; order Pseudomonadales; family Pseudomonadaceae; genus Pseudomonas; species Pseudomonas sp. BF-B-30. Next base: position 71,078 of record NZ_JAHBDG010000017.1, read on the forward strand.
ATCGGCTGCGTGGGCAATGACGCTTATGGTGAGGCACTGCGCGGGGCGCTGTTGGCCGAGCAGATCGATTGTCGGGCGGTGAGCACCGTTGACGGTTCCAGCGGCGTGGCGTTGATTGTGGTCGACGACAGTAGTCAGAACTCCATCGTGATCGTCCCCGGTGCCAACGGTGCATTGACCGCAGAAACCATTGACCGTTTTGATTCGGTGATACGTGCGGCGGACGTGCTCATCTGTCAGCTGGAAGTGCCCGATGCGTCTGTTGGCCATGCGCTCAAGCGCGGCCGCGAGCTGGGCAAGACAGTCATCCTCAACCCGGCTCCGGCCAGCCGTCCGCTGCCATCGGACTGGTACGCGTCCATCGATTACCTGATTCCCAACGAAAGCGAAGCGTCGGCCCTGAGCGGACTGTCAGTGGACTCCCTGGACACCGCACAAGCCGCGGCAACCCGCCTGATTGCCCTGGGCGCCGGCAAGGTGATCATCACTCTCGGTGCGCAAGGTTCGCTGTTTGCCGATGGCCAACGCTTCGAACATTTCCCCGCGCCCGTGGTAAAGGCTGTGGATACCACGGCGGCCGGCGATACGTTCGTCGGCGGTTTCGCTGCGGCACTGGCGGCGGGAAACGATGAGGCGCAGGCGATCCGCTTCGGACAGGTGGCCGCGGCGCTGTCGGTCACCCGTGCCGGCGCGCAGCCTTCAATTCCCGCCTTGAGCGATGTACAGGCGTTTAAAACCCCATGAAAAAGACACCCCTGCTCAACATTGCGCTGTCGCGACTGATCGCTTCATTGGGACATGGCGACAGGGTCGTCATCGGGGATGCGGGGCTGCCGGTTCCTCCGGGCGTTGAATTGATCGACCTGGCCCTGACCCATGGCATTCCGGACTTTGTCAGCACCTTGAAGATCGTGCTCAGTGAGATGCAGGTCGAAAGCCATGTGCTGGCTCAGGAAATCTTCGATAAAAAGCCGTCGGCCCTGGTCACGCTGGAAACGCTGGATGGCGAAGGCGCGTTGGGTCGGCGTGAGTTGCTCACCCATGAACAATTCAAGGTCTTGAGCCGACAAGCCAGGGCGATTGTTCGTACAGGCGAATGCCAGCCGTACTGCAACATTGTGCTGGTCGCCGGGGTTACGTTTTGACTGGCTGTCCGCGTTTTGATGTCCCTGGCACAAGGCGTGCGCCCCGCATCGCTATGCTCAGTAACTGCACCCACTGCTCCGGAGCCTGCTGCTTTTGACCCTGACGACCGCAACCAACGCCCAGGCGGCACCAAAGATCGACCTGATCATCGACACCGATCCGGGGGCTGACGATGTCGTTGCCCTGTTGTTCGCCCTGGCATCGCCGGACGAACTGAATGTCCGGGCATTGACCACCGTTGCCGGCAACGTTCGCCTGGACAAGACCTCACGCAATGCGCGGCTGGCCCGGGAGTGGGCGGGGCGCGAAGAGGTGCCGGTCTATGCGGGGGCGCCCAGACCCCTGATGCGCACACCCATCTACGCCGAGGACATTCATGGCAAGGAAGGGGTGTCGGGCATTGCCGTGCATGAGCCCAGGAAGGGGCTGGCCAAGGGCAGCGCCATCACCTATCTGATCGATACCTTGAAATCTGCCGAGCCCCACAGCATTACCATTGCCATGCTTGGCCCGCAGACCAACCTGGCCCTGGCGTTGATCCAGGAGCCGGGTATCGTTCAGGGGATCAAGGAAGTGGTGGTCATGGGCGGCGCGCACTTCAATGGCGGCAATATCACGCCGGTGGCCGAGTTCAACCTGTTCGCCGATCCGCAAGCGGCCGAGGTGGTGCTCAACAGTGGCGTGAAGCTGACCTACCTGCCGCTGGATGTGACCCACAAGATCCTTACCAGCGAAGCGCGACTGAACCAGATTGCCGCGCTGAACAACAACGCCAGTCGTCTGGTGGGCAGTATTCTCAATGAGTACATCAAGGGCGACATGGAACACTACGGCCTTCCGGGCGGCCCGGTGCATGACGCCACGGTTGTCGCTTATCTGCTCAAGCCGCAATTGTTCAGCGGTCGTTCGGTCAACGTGGTGGTCGACAGCCGCGAAGGACCGACCTTTGGACAAACCATCGTCGACTGGTATGACGGCTTGAAAGCGCCAAAGAACGCCTTCTGGGTAGAAAGCGGCGACGCCCAGGGCTTCTTCGATCTGCTGGCCGAGCGCCTGGCCCGCCTGAAGTAAGCATCGTCTCCCGCAGGTGCTTGCCTGCGGGTTTTACTCCCTCGTACTAACCGCTTCGGTCTTTTGGTCCGATAGATGTTTCTCGAAAATCTGCTCGATGAACGATTGGGCGGCTTCGGTTCCAAGGTCCCTGACCAGAAGGTCGATACCGATAATGGCGAGCTCTTCCGTGCTGCTTGGGCTGTAGGAGCTGTGGCCGTCTTGCCACTTGGCCTTGATGGCAGCGTCGATGCTTACGGTGGTCATGATGGCACTCGGGAGGTCGGGGAAGTCTGAGTACCGAGTTAACCATTTTGCGGGGCTTTTGACACGTCGACTTAGGCATGAAAGGAGGGCTGTGCGACACTTGGTCTCTGACGAATATTCAAGGAACGCGCTGTGCAGATCGATTTGAACTCCCCGGATGGCCTGACCCTCGAGGCGGTGCGTCAGTTGCTGGCCGGCGCCAGTGACGATGAGCACACCCAGTTGCGGGTCACCAAGGGAGGCATTGCCTACATCTCCTCGGGTGTCGTGGGCGGTACCGATATCGACGGGTTGTTGTTCCGGCTCGAAACCTGGGCCAAGGGCTCCGGTTATGTCGGGCGGGTTGCGGCCAGCGATGAAGTCTGGGTCATGCAAATCTTCAATGCCTTGAAAGAGAACTGGCCCAATCCTCCTTACGACTACATCGACGTTTATTGAGCGTCGTTCATATTCAGTCACGATTCAGTGATTAAGGGCAGGGCGACGCTCAGGCAGAATCGCGGCTCGTCCGGATCATGGGCAGGGTGCCAGCGCTCCCTGTGAAACCAAACGCCAGTCTGGCTGTCGCACGATCTCAGCTTAATCATTGAATAAGGAGGCTTCATGCCTTGGAAGCTCGCGTCATTGGGTACTTTGTTGGCCGTTGCCACGCTGGCCGGTTGCAGCACTCCCTCTACGGAGTCGGCAACAACGGATGTTGCGACGACTGACACGGGTCACAGTCGCTGTGAGGCAAAGGCTGCCGAGTTCACCATCGGCAAACAGGCATCGCCGCAGCTGCTCGAGCAGGCGCGTACCCGCGCCGGGGCGCAAAGTGCACGGTTCCTGCTGCCAACCGATATGGTGACGCTGGAGTACCGTTCCGATCGCCTGAACCTGAACACCGATGCCAGCCGGGTAGTGACCCGCGTCAACTGCGGCTGATCGTTCGACTTTTGTTTCACCCATAAAAAACCCCGTCACATGGACGGGGTTTTTTTAGTGCGCCTGGAAATTACTCTGGGCGAACTTGAGCAGCTTGCATACCCTTTTGGCCTTTCTCAGCCACGAAGGAAACAGTCTGGCCTTCTTTCAGGCTTTTGAAACCGTCGCTTTCGATAGCTTTGAAGTGTACGAACAGGTCGTCACCGCCACCTTGAGGAGTGATGAAGCCGAAGCCTTTTTCATCGTTGAACCATTTAACGGTGCCGGTTTGGCGATTAGACATGGTGTATCTCCAAGAAACATATATTTTCAGTAGTACTGTGCTGCTCAGGCCAACTGGGCACACCCGAGTATCATAGTCGAAATGTTCGGTTTGGGAGCCCCCCGGACGCACTGTTTGCCAATCAGACGTTTTTTCTTTGTACCCTTTAGCGGCTGAAAGCCCCGTTCTATAAGGCTTTCGGCCGAAAGTTAAGGCGATAAAAAAAGCTGAAAAACCTGAATAAATTGTACGAAAGGTCCTGTTTCAGCGGCTTTTTAACAGTGTTTCAGGGGCTGAAAGCATGGGGGCGGGCTTATTTTTGCTCTGTTTTGGTGGCCTTGCAGGCTGCAATTTTGCTCAGTGCCTGCTGCTTCAAAGTGTCGCTGGCCGTGTTGTTCATCAGGGCCTGAATGTCGGCGGCAGGGTACGATTTGATGGCATCGGCACCGCAGGCGCAGTGGGATTTTGCTGCTGCGGCGCCGATCTGTGGTGTGGCAGTCTGGGTGCACTGCGCCATGTATATCTCTCGTTCGCCTTTCGGCCATTCTGCATGGGCGGCCAGTGGCAGCAGGAGAATGACGGGGGCGACTACGGCGAATAAACGATTCAGACGCATGCTGAGATACTCCTTGTGGGTCAGATATCTTGTTATCTGAGGGCGATAGTGCGCTTCAAGTTCAGCACTCTGGCATAAAAACAGCCAATTTACCCTGCTGCAAAACCTGCGCACGGTGGCAACCGTTCATCTGTGCTAGCATGCGTGGCTCGGGCGTTTGCAGGCTCCGACGGACCTTCAGTCCCGGTGGCGGCAGACGCACGATTAACCCTGATTTGAATCCCAGTCACTCTGGTTCGGTTTCCCGGTTGGCCGCAAGGCTCCTGCCGCTGTAAGGCAGGCGTTCGTCATTGAACGGCCTGGACCGGATCTTGTACTGGCTCATCCCAACCCACGTGACCTTTGGTAGGGGTCACCACTAGGAGAGGAGGCGCCATGCCAACTATTACTCTTCCCGACGGCAGTCAACGTTCATTCGATCACCCGGTTTCCGTAGCCGAGGTCGCCGCATCCATCGGTGCAGGCCTGGCCAAGGCCACCGTTGCCGGCAAGGTCGATGGCAAGCTGGTCGACGCCAGCGACATCATCGACAGCGACGCGTCGCTGCAAATCATCACGCCAAAGGATGAAGAGGGGCTGGAGATCATTCGCCACTCTTGCGCCCACCTGGTTGGCCACGCGGTCAAGCAGTTGTACCCGACCGCCAAAATGGTCATCGGTCCGGTCATCGATGAAGGTTTCTATTACGACATCGCCTTCGAACGTCCTTTCACGCCGGACGACCTGGCGGCCATCGAGCAGCGCATGCAGCAGCTGATCGAGAAAGATTACGACGTGATCAAGAAAGTCACTCCGCGCGCCGAAGTGATCGAAGTGTTCAAGGCCCGTGGCGAAGACTACAAGTTGCGCCTGGTCGAAGACATGCCGAACGAGCAGGCCATGGGCCTGTACTATCACGAAGAATACGTCGACATGTGCCGCGGTCCGCACGTGCCGAACACCCGCTTCCTGAAATCCTTCAAGCTGACCAAGCTGTCCGGTGCCTACTGGCGCGGCGATGCCAAGAACGAGCAATTGCAGCGCGTCTACGGCACCGCATGGGCGGACAAGAAGCAACTGGCGGCTTACATCCAGCGCATTGAAGAAGCCGAAAAGCGCGACCACCGCAAGATCGGCAAGCGCCTGGGCCTGTTCCACACCCAGGAAGAGTCGCCGGGCATGGTGTTCTGGCACCCGAACGGCTGGACTTTGTACCAGGTGCTCGAGCAGTACATGCGCAAGGTTCAGCGCGACAATGGCTACCTGGAAATCAAGACGCCGCAAGTCGTTGACCGCAGCCTGTGGGAGAAATCCGGGCACTGGGCCAACTACGCCGACAACATGTTCACCACCCAGTCGGAAAACCGCGACTACGCGATCAAGCCAATGAACTGCCCCTGCCACGTGCAGGTGTTCAACCAGGGCCTGAAAAGCTACCGCGAGCTGCCAATGCGCCTGGCCGAGTTTGGCGCGTGCCACCGTAACGAGCCATCGGGTGCCTTGCACGGCATCATGCGCGTGCGCGCGTTCACTCAGGACGACGCTCACATCTTCTGCACCGAAGAGCAGATGCAGGCCGAGTCCGCCGCGTTTATCAAGCTGACCATGGACGTCTACGCCGATTTCGGCTTTAAAGATGTCGAGATGAAGCTGTCCACTCGTCCGGAAAAACGCGTCGGGTCCGACGAGCTTTGGGATCGCGCCGAAGCTGCGCTGGCCGCAGCCCTTGATAGCGCGGGCCTGCCGTACGATCTGCAACCGGGCGAGGGTGCGTTCTACGGTCCGAAGATCGAATTCTCGTTGAAAGATTGTCTCGGTCGCGTCTGGCAGTGTGGTACCCTGCAGCTCGATTTTAACCTGCCGGTCCGTCTGGGAGCCGAATTCGTCTCCGAAGACAACAGTCGCAAGCACCCGGTGATGTTGCACCGGGCGATCCTGGGGTCCTTCGAGCGTTTCGTCGGAATCCTGATCGAGCACTACGAGGGTGCATTCCCGGCGTGGCTTGCTCCGACCCAGGCAGTGGTGATGAATATCACTGACAAACAGGCTGATTTCGCCGCCGAGGTTGAAAAAACCCTCAACGAAAGCGGATTTCGTGCCAAGTCTGACTTGAGAAATGAAAAAATCGGCTTTAAAATCCGCGAGCATACTTTGCTCAAGGTTCCTTATCTCTTGGTTATCGGAGATCGGGAAGTCGAGATGCAGACTGTCGCTGTGCGTACTCGTGAAGGTGCTGACCTGGGCTCGATGCCCGTCGCCCAGTTCGCTGAGTTCCTCGCGCAAGCGGTTTCCCGGCGTGGTCGCCAAGATTCGGAGTAATTATTATTAAGCGTGAAATGAGACAAGATAAACGAACTGCACCGAAAGCCCCGATCAACGAGAATATCTCGGCACGCGAGGTTCGGTTAATTGGGGCTGAAGGTGAACAGCTCGGGATTGTGTCAATTGAAGACGCGCTTCTTAAGGCTGAAGAGGCCAAGCTGGATCTGGTGGAGATTTCCGCCGATGCAGTACCACCTGTTTGCAAACTGATGGACTACGGCAAATCGATCTTCGAAAAGAAGAAGCAGATTGCTGCGGCCAAGAAAAACCAGAAGCAGATTCAGGTTAAAGAAATCAAGTTTCGTCCAGGGACGGAGGAAGGGGATTACCAGGTAAAACTGCGCAACCTGGTACGTTTCCTGAGTGACGGGGACAGGGCCAAGGTATCCTTGCGATTCCGCGGCCGTGAGATGGCCCACCAGGAGCTGGGGATGGAACTCCTCAAGCGAGTTGAAGGTGACTTGCTCGAGTACGGTTCGGTCGAACAGCATCCTAAGATGGAAGGACGCCAGCTGATCATGGTCATCGCCCCGAAAAAGAAGAAGTAATCAACAGGGCACGGCAGGCCTTCTGATTATGTTTATCAACTGAATGCGGAGTATCCGAACATGCCAAAAATGAAGACCAAAAGTGGTGCTGCTAAGCGGTTTCTGAAAACTGCTAACGGTATCAAGCACAAGCACGCTTTCAAGAGCCACATCCTGACCAAAATGTCGACCAAGCGTAAGCGTCAACTGCGCGGTAGCAGCTTGCTGCATCCGTCTGACGTGGCAAAAGTCGAGCGCATGCTGCGCCTTCGTTAATTTTAGTCAAGAATAGAGGAAGTAACTCATGGCTCGTGTAAAGCGTGGCGTCATTGCCCGTAAGCGTCACAAAAAAATTCTGAAACTTGCTAAAGGCTACTACGGCGCACGCTCCCGCGTATTCCGTGTTGCCAAGCAAGCGGTAATCAAGGCAGGCCAATACGCCTACCGTGACCGTCGTCAGAAAAAACGTCAGTTCCGCGCTCTGTGGATCGCTCGTATCAACGCTGGTGCTCGTATCAACGGTCTGTCCTACAGCCGTTTCATCGCCGGCCTGAAAAAAGCGTCCATCGAGATCGACCGTAAGGTTCTGGCTGATCTGGCAGTGAACGAAAAAGCGGCGTTTGCTGCGATTGTCGAGAAAGCTAAAGCCACCTTGGCTTAAGTACCCCCGACAGTCACCCGGCCTTGCATCTGTGGGGTCAGGTGTTAAACGTCATAAATAGGGGAAGAGCCTTCAAGCTCTTCCCCTATTTTGTATCTGGAGTCTGTACATGGAAAACCTGGATGCGCTCGTCTCTCAAGCTCTAGAGGCTGTGCAAAGCGCTGAAGATATCAATGCCCTGGAGCAAATCCGGGTTCACTACCTTGGCAAGAAGGGTGAATTGACTCAGGTGATGAAGACCCTGGGGAATTTGCCGGCAGAAGAGCGTCCGCAGGTCGGTGCGCTGATCAACGTTGCCAAGGAGCGTGTCACAGAGGTCCTTAATGCGCGCAAGGCATTGTTTGAAGAAGCCGATCTGGCTGCCAAACTCTCTGCCGAGTCCATTGACGTGACCCTGCCTGGCCGTGGTCAGACCTCCGGTGGTCTGCATCCGGTTACCCGTACTCTGGAACGCGTCGAACAGTTCTTCACCCGTATTGGCTACGGCATCGCCGAAGGCCCTGAGGTCGAAGACGACTATCACAACTTCGAAGCGCTCAACATCCCCGGCCACCACCCGGCCCGGTCGATGCATGACACCTTCTATTTCAATGCGAACATGTTGTTGCGCACCCATACCTCGCCGGTACAGGTCCGCACCATGGAGTCGAAACAGCCGCCGATCCGCATCGTCTGCCCAGGTCGTGTATACCGCAGCGACTCCGATATCACCCACTCGCCGATGTTCCACCAGGTCGAAGGCCTGCTGATCGATCGCGACATCAATTTCGCCGACCTCAAAGGCACCATCGAAGAATTCCTGCGGGTGTTCTTCGAAAAGGAACTGGCGGTGCGTTTCCGTCCTTCGTACTTCCCGTTTACCGAGCCATCCGCTGAAGTCGACATGGAATGCGTGATGTGCAGCGGTAAAGGCTGCCGCGTCTGCAAGCAGACCGGCTGGCTGGAAGTGATGGGTTGCGGCATGGTTCACCCGAACGTGCTGCGCATGTCCGGGATCGACCCGGAAGAGTTCTCGGGCTTTGCCTTCGGCATGGGCGTAGAGCGTCTGGCCATGCTGCGTTACGGCGTGAACGACTTGCGTCTGTTCTTCGACAACGACTTGCGGTTCCTCGCGCAATTTCGCTAGTCGTAACGAATTCTTAGGAGAGCAGGATGAAATTCAGTGAACAATGGCTGCGTGGCTGGGTTAGCCCGCAGGTAAGTCGCGACGAGCTGGTTGCTCGTCTGTCGATGGCCGGTCTTGAGGTCGATAGCGTTACGCCGGCCGCCGGTGTTTTCAGTGGCGTGGTCGTTGGCGAGGTGCTGAGCACCGAGCAGCACCCGGACGCCGACAAACTGCGCGTGTGCCAGGTCAGCAACGGTTCGGAAACCTTCCAGGTTGTTTGCGGTGCGCCAAACGTGCGCCCGGGCTTGAAGATTCCTTTCGCCATGATCGGCGCCGAGCTGCCAGGCGACTTCAAGATCAAGAAGGCCAAGCTGCGTGGCGTCGAGTCCAACGGCATGCTGTGCTCGCAAACCGAGCTGCAGGTCGGTGAAGGCAATGACGGCCTGATGGAGCTGCCGGCCGATGCGCCGGTGGGCGAGGATTTCCGCGTTTACCTGGACCTGGAAGACGCCAGCATCGAGGTCGATCTGACCCCGAACCGTGGTGACTGCCTGTCCCTGGCCGGTCTGGCCCGTGAAGTGGGTGCCCTGTACGCCGCTGCGGTGGTCCGTCCGGTGGTGGCTTCGGTTCCTGCCGCCCACGACGAAGTGCGCTCGGTAGAAGTGCTGGCGCCCGCCGCGTGCCCACGTTACCTGGGGCGTGTGATCCGTAACGTCGACCTGTCCAAAGCAACGCCGCTGTGGATGGTCGAGCGTCTGCGTCGTGCCGACGTGCGCAGCATCGACGCTGCCGTCGACATCACCAACTATGTGATGCTGGAACTGGGTCAGCCGCTGCACGCCTTCGATCTCGCTGAAATCAACGGTGGCATCCGTGTGCGCATGGCTGAAGAGGGCGAGAAGCTGGTGCTGCTCGACGGCCAGGAAGTCAGCCTGCGTAGCGATACGCTGGTGATTGCCGACCACTCCCGCGCACTGGCAATTGCCGGCGTCATGGGTGGCGAGCACAGCGGTGTTTCCGCGACCACACGTGATGTGTTCCTGGAAAGCGCCTTCTTCGACCAGATCGCCGTAGCAGGCAAGGCCCGTTCCTATGGCCTGCACACCGATGCATCCCATCGCTATGAGCGTGGCGTGGACTGGCAGCTGGCCCGCGAAGCCATGGAGCGCGCGACTGGTTTGCTGCTGGAAATCACCGGTGGTGAAGCGGGTCCGATCATCGAGACCGTCAGCGAACAGCACCTGCCGAAAATTGCTCCGATCACCCTGCGTGCCCAGCGTATTACCCAGATGCTGGGTATGGAAATGGATTCGGCCGAGGTGGAGCGTCTGCTCAACGCCTTGGGCCTGACCATTACTGCCGATGGGGCAGGGCAGTGGCGTGTAGAAGTTCCAAGCCATCGCTTCGATATCAGCCTGGAAGTGGACCTGATCGAAGAACTGGCACGCCTGTATGGCTACAACCGTTTGCCGGTTCGTTATCCGCAAGCGCGTCTGGCGCCGCAAGCCAAGGCAGAAGCCCGTAGCGACCTGCCTGAACTGCGCCGCCTGCTGGTTGCCCGTGGATATCAGGAAGCAATTACCTATAGCTTCATTGATCCGAAACAGTTCGAACTGTTTAATCCGGGTGTGGAGCCGTTGCTGCTGGCCAATCCGATCTCCAATGACATGGCTGCCATGCGTTCGTCGCTTTGGCCGGGTCTGGTCAAGGCGCTTCAGCACAACCTGAACCGTCAGCAGGATCGCGTGCGTCTGTTCGAAAGCGGCCTGCGTTTCGTTGGCCAGCTTGAAGGTCTGAAGCAAGAGCCGATGTTGGCGGGTGTTGTTTGCGGTAGTCGCCTACCGGAAGGCTGGGCGCAGGGTCGCGATACCGTCGACTTCTTCGACGTCAAGGCAGACGTGGAAGCGGTGCTGGGTTTTGCCGGTGCTCTGGATTCGTTCACTTTCGTGCCGGGCAAACACCCAGCGCTGCACCCGGGTCAAACCGCGCGCATCGAACGTGACGGTCGTCTGGTCGGCTTCATTGGCGCGATCCACCCTGAATTGTCGAAAACCCTCGGTCTCGACCGTCCGGTCTTCGTCTTCGAGCTGGTTCTGGCGGAAGTGGCGTCGGGCAAAATGCCAAAATTCCACGAGTTATCGCGCTTTCCTGAAGTGCGTCGTGACCTTGCACTGATTGCGCACAAAGACGTTGCAGCCACGGCTGTACTGGACGTAATCCGTGAAAATGCAGGCGAATGGCTGACAGACCTCAGGCTATTTGACGTGTATCAGGGTAAAGGCATTGATCCTGATAGAAAAAGCCTCGCAGTCGGCTTGACCTGGCAGCATCCATCGCGCACTCTTAATGACGATGAGGTGAATACCGCAACGCAAAACATCCTCACCTCGCTCGAACAAAGGTTGAACGCCACGTTAAGGAAGTGACGTATGGGGGCTCTGACGAAAGCTGAGATGGCGGAACGTCTGTATGAAGAGCTGGGCCTGAACAAACGGGAGGCCAAGGAATTGGTCGAACTGTTTTTTGAAGAAATCAGGCACGCTCTCGAAGACAACGAACAAGTCAAATTGTCCGGTTTCGGCAATTTCGACCTTCGGGACAAACGCCAGCGGCCTGGCCGCAATCCGAAAACGGGGGAAGAAATCCCGATCACGGCTCGCCGTGTGGTCACCTTTCGTCCAGGGCAGAAGTTGAAGGCCCGAGTTGAGGCTTATGCTGGAACCAAGTCATAACGACGAGCTCCCCGTCATCCCGGGCAAACGCTACTTCACCATTGGTGAAGTCAGCGAGCTGTGTGCGGTAAAACCACACGTGCTGCGCTACTGGGAGCAGGAGTTTCCTCAACTCAACCCTGTCAAACGCCGCGGAAACCGCCGGTATTATCAGCGCCAGGACGTGCTGATGATCCGGCAGATCCGTGCGCTCCTTTACGATCAGGGGTTCACCATCGGCGGAGCGCGCCTGCGTTTGTCCGGTGATGAAGCCAAAGACGACACCACCCAATACAAGCAAATGATCCGCCAGATGATCGCCGAGCTCGAAGATGTTCTGGTGGTACTCAAGAAATAAATTCTCGCTTTTAAATACTTCCAGTTTTCAAAAGCTTGCGATATATTCTTGAGCGTTCCTCGAGATGAGGAATGGGTTTCACGCCTAGTCGGGGCGTAGCGCAGTCCGGTAGCGCACTAGCATGGGGTGCTAGGGGTCGAGTGTTCGAATCACTCCGTCCCGACCATATAATTCAAGGGGTTGCGAGATTTTATCTCGCGACCCCTTTTTATTTTACGGCGTTTTTACCCCTACAAAACGACTGGCTTTCAGTGGAATCCTCACTGCGTTCGCGTGAATTGATGCCTTATCTGGCAGTCGTCTCATGAACAAGGCTGGAGAAAATTTACGCTATTTAGCCGTACCGGCGATGGATATGCTGCATGCATGGATGATCGCCCAGCGTCATCTGACGCCCGGAGGCACGGCCATCAATAAGGCGCTCAATTACAGCCTGAAACGGTGGGCAGCGCTGTCACACTACCTCAATGGCGGGGCCGGCCCAATTGACAACAATTGGGCCAAGAACCAGATCCGCCCTTGGGTTCTTGGACATAAAACTGGCTCTTCGCAGGTTCGTTTTGCAGCGGTAAACGCGCGGCCCTGATCATAAATATGATCCAGTTTGCGCGGCTGAATGGTTATGATCCGTATGCCTCTGAAGGATGTTCTCACACACCTACCAACGCAGCGGGCGAGTGAAATCGATCAGTTACTGCCGCATCAGTGGTAACCGGTTTAGTTACGCAAGGCATGATGGCCGGATGCATAAGTAATAACGCCAGAACAGTAATGCATAGACGATGTCACCCGATGCCGCTACTGGCAATGGCCAGGGGATGCTGCCCGCCAGCCAGTGACCATAAACCACCACAACAAACAGTACTTTCAGGATTATCCCGAGCAGGATATAGGGTCGATACTGCAGCGGATCGCGAGCGATCATCCAATAGGCCCAGCCGAATATGATAACCAGGCACGTAGTGAGTTGAATGAAGAGGGTTGAGGTAGGGGTAATTTGCAGCCCCAACAGTGCAGCTACGGGTTGTAGGGCTACGAGTAATGGAAGACCTGCGAATACGTTGAAGCAGGCGGCAGAAATAAACAGCTTGCGTGTATAACTGTCGGTCATGGAGTTATTCCTGAGAGGTGTTGACGCCTCGCACCATGCAGAGACATCTTGTAACTTTTAGGTCTCAGCCAAGCAGCTTGAGTAATGCCGGATAGCTATTGGGGAACAGCCTGCTTATCCAGAACAAGGTGCTCGACTTGTTCCCTGTGATGATGCGTTTGGTACCTTTGCGCAGCCCCTTGATGATGTCGCCGGCACAATCTGCCGCTGGCGTCAGTAGCATCTTGTCGGCAAGGGCTTTGAACCTTTCTTCTGTACTACCGGCGGCTTTACAGCGTCGTCCGGCCTTTTCAATATTGGTTTTGATTCCGCCAGGGTGCACACACACGGCGCGCACGCCGCTGCCCTCAAGTTCCGACCATAGTGCTTCGGTCAGACCACGTACGGCGAACTTCGACATGTTGTAAGCGCTTTGCATCGGGAAACCTACCAGGCCAAATACGCTGGAAATGTTGACGATGCAGCCTTCCCGCTGGGCCTGCATCATCGGCAGGAACGCTTTGGTGCCGTACAGCACGCCCCACAGGTTGATACCGAGTTGCCACTCGTACTCATCGATGGAGGTGTTGGCAACTGTCCCGATGACTGCGGCACCTGCGTTATTGATGACGAAGTGCGCCGTGCCAAAATCTCGCTTTACCTCGTCGGCATGGGCCTGGAAGGCGTCCCAGGACGATACGTCCAGGAGATAACCTTTCGCTTTGCTGGCGTCAGGCAATAGCTTCATGGTTTTGTCGAGACCAACCTGGTTGATGTCCGACAGCGCGACGTGCGCGCCAGCTTCCACCATCTGGATAGCCAACTCTCGACCAATGCCTGATCCTGCGCCGGTGATGACGACTACTTTGTTTTGGAACATGTTTTTTATCCTTCTTGTTTTGATTGGTTTGGCCACTACAAATTTTTCTGACAAGAACTATTTGCTGAGAATGTGGATCGCGACGGCTGCCTCCTCAATACCCTGCAAACCGCCGCCGTTCTCCTGGATTGCATGGCGTGCGCCATATACCTGGCGTGCGCCAGCCTCTCCGCGCAGTTGCGTCACAAGTTCGTAGAGTTGTCCGATCCCGGTAGCGCCGAGTGGATGGCCTTTCGATTCCAGGCCACCTGAGGTATTGACCGGGATGCGTCCGCCCAGCGTGAACTCGCCACGTTCAGCCGCAGGTCCGCCCTGACCGAACGGGACCAGGCCCAGGTTTTCGACCTGAATGATTTCGCCCATCGCCGAGGCGTCATGGACTTCGGCGACATGCATGTCTTGCGGCCCCAGGCCCGCCTGTTCATAGGCCTGATTAGCTGCCAGGTGACCGACGTTCAGTTCAGGCTGATCGAGCCGTCGATGGCTAAAGCTACGGATCACACTGGCCGCTACCTTGATGCAGCGGCTCTTATCGGCACCGATGCGTGTGAGTCCTTCCTCGGTGCACAGGATGGCTGCTGCTGCGCCGTCCGACAGCGGCGCGCACATTGGCAGGGTGAGCGGGTAGGTGATCGGAGGGGCGGCAAGGATTTCGTCGATACCGAAGGCTTTGCGAAATTGCGAGTAGGGGTTATGGACCGAGTGAGTGTGGTTTTTTGCCGACACCGCTGCGATCTGCCGCTGCGTGGTGCCGTAGGTTTTCATATGCTGGCGGCACAATGCGGCATAGATGGCCATGAACTTACTGTAAGGCTTGTCCGATTCCGACCCGGCGGGCGGCACTACACCTTCGCCCATTTTTACCAGCGTCTGATAATTCTCTTCGGCGCGAGACACGTCCCAACCAGCCTCGAACAGCGAGAGGGCCTTCAGTTTATCCGGGATGTTCATCTTTTCCGCACCCAACGCCAGCGCGATACTGGCTGTACCGGCCTTGAGGCTTTGCACGGCCAAATTGAAGGCTGAGCTACCCGAAGCGCAGGCGTTCTCGATGTTATAGATAGGAATGCCTTCAATACCGATCTTGCTGAACACGACCTGACCTGGGATCGAGAGCTGACCTTGCAATGGGCCATTGGTCATGCCGGCATAAAACGCGATATCGAGATCGGCGGCAGTGCAGTGGGCGTCCTTCAATGCGCCCTGGAAAGCCTCACGTGCCAAGTCGTCGAGACTGCGTTCGATGTGGCGACCGAAGACGGTCATGGCGATGCCGGCGATATAGATATTGCTCATTGAAAATTCCTTATATTCAGTGGGTCAGTGTCCAGTTCGCACCCCACGGCGTGGTTGACGTTGGGTGCGCCTGGGCAGCGGCTTACTGAAGTTGCTAGTCGTTACCAGTTTCAGGCAGGCGTATCTCGGCCACGTGCAGACCGAGGTTGAGATCGACCTCGATTTTTCCCGTCAGATCTTCCGAGCTGATTTTTCCCAATAAGGCTGGCGCAGATCTTTCTTCAGCACCTTGCCCACCGGACTACGTGGCAGGCTGGTAGTGAAGTCGACCGACTTCGGTGCCATCACGCTGCCCAGCCTGGCCTTGCACAGCTCGATAAGCTCCTGCTCGGTGGTTTCCTGGCCTGGGTTGAGCTCGACCACGGCCTTGACGGCCTCACCCCATTTTTCATCGGGCACGCCAATCACGGCGCAGTCCTGAACGGCCGGATGTCCCCACAGCACTTGCTCGACCTGGCTGGGATAGACGTTGAAGCCGCCGGAAATGATCATGTCCTTTTTGCGATCGGTGAGGTGCAGATAGCCTTCGGCATCGATATGGCCGATGTCGCCGGTATGCAGCCAACCGTCGACGATGGTCTCGGCGGTCTTCTCCGGCTGCTTGTAGTAACCCTTCATGATCAGGTCGCCGCGCACGCATATTTCACCGGTTTCACCGCGCGGCAGGATCTGGTGGGTGTCGCTCATCACTTCGACGCGGACCAGCGGGTTAGGGCGGCCGACCGAGGACAGGCGTTCGTCGTCGGCGAATTGGTCACCCACCAGATGCTCGTCAGGACGAAAGTTGGCGATGCTGGCCGGTGCTTCGGTCTGACCATAGCCGCCGGTCATGACCGGGCCGAAAATCTCGATAGCTTTCTTCAGCTTGTCTACCGACATGGGAGCCGCGCCGTACATCAGGTACTTCACCGAGGAGAAGTCCAGCTTCTCGATACCGGGAATTTCCAACAGCCTGTAGATCACCGTTGGCGGCAGAAAGAGCTCGCTGACCCTGCGCTGTGCAATGGCGTTCAACATCAATGCCGGATCGGGTTTGGTAATGACCACTACAGTGCCACCTTGCGCCGTGCAGGGTACGGACAACAGGCCGGCAGTGTGGGTCATCGGTGCGGCGGCCATATTCACCGGCTTTTCACCATTGCGATAAGCACAGGTCAGCATGAAGTGGGCGATGAACGTCTGCACGCTGCGGTGGGTGTTCATCACGCCCTTTGGCGTGCCCGTAGTGCCACCAGTGGGTGAGACCGCCACCACGTCGTCCATGTCATAAGCGACTTCGGGACGGCTCGCCGGCTGGCCGGCACTCCATAGTTCCAACGAAGGTGCATCGACAGCATCGGCATCGATACAGATCCAGTGTTTGATCTTAGGCAGCCTGGACCGTAGCTCGGCGATGATTTGCGCGAAATCGTTCTGGTAGAACATCACCTCGCAGTCGAATGCGTCGAGGATGTAGTGATTCTCTTCGCTCGAGTTGCGCGCATTGACTGGAATCCAGGTCATGTTGGCGCGCCATAGACCCAGTGTGCAGGCCCAGGCGGTGACGTCGTTACCTGACCAGACGGCACCCTTGGTTTCCTTCGGCAAGCCCAGTGCGAGCAGCTTGTTGGCGATGCGACACGAGAGCTCGCCGATTTCGTTGAAGGTGTAAGAGCGCTCGCCCTGGATGTAGGCGACCCCGGCAGGGTTGATGCCCCAGCCGCGATCGTAAAAGTCGATGATGGCCATAAGTGGTTCCTGTGCCGGTAATCAGAGTTTGGTAACGGTGGCACGGGCCAGGCCGCGTTCTTCCAGGAAGCCGAGCAGATAGCGGTGTCCAAAAGCCTTGGAGCCAGAAGCGAAGCCGACCTTGTTGGTGTCGTCGTCGAGCAGCCTGATCGCCGCAGCGGCCTGTAGGGCACCGGTGGAAATATAGGGTGTGACGCCATGCACGGTAGCGCGCACGGCGGCCAGGTGACCGCGGCCGATAGCGATGTCGACGCTGCGTTGCAAGGTGGTGCGTTCGCGGGGCGGCATGCTCGGCGTGGTGGCCTCTACCAGGCTCTTCACCACCGCGTCCTGCTGCTCCTTGGACAGGTGCTTGTATTCCGCTTCCCACTTCTGGCTCAGGCCATGCACCATCGGCATCACATTGTTGTCGTAGAAACCGACCGCGGAGGTGCAGGCGCGCACGCGCGGATCATGCTCGAAGTAAATCGGCAGCGAGGTTCCCCCCCAAGGCAGGCAGAAAACCGGCTGCATGAAGTTGGGGTCGACAATGTTGAACGAAGCGGTGGCGGGGTGTTGCACCAGCTTGTTTTCCCACAGGTAGAACTGCTCCCGGTGGAACAATTCGAAAATCGAGGCCGCCGAGCCCAGGCTGACCCCGGCGACATCACGCGGGCCGCGGCACAGGGCGGCGGTTTCCAGCACGTCGATCCCGGGGGTTTCCAGCGCCAGTTCGGCGGCGATCTCGGAGAAGCTGAACATGTAGGACAGCGATGGCGAAACCAGCAGGCCAGCCTGACGATAGAGCTCGCCAAATTGCTCGCGAACCTGACGGACGTAGCTTTGCTCGCCGGTGGTATCTATGTGGTGGCAGCCAGCCTTGAGCGCGGCCTCGACGGTGGTCAGACCGAAATTGACGAAGGGGCCAACGGTGTTGCAGACCACTTTGGCCCCCTTGAAGGCGGCGCTCAGCGATTCGACGTTGTGCTCGGCCTCGATGATTTCATAGGTCGCGGACTCCAGGCGTACCACACGTTGCGCCATCATTTCCTGCGCGCGCTTGGCATTGCGCGCCACAGCGGTGAAGGGGATGTTCTGGTCGATCAGCCAGTCCATGGTCAGCATGCCGGTGTAGCCACTGGCGCCATAGACAACTACGGGATACTTAGCCATTTCTATTGTCTCCAAAGTTTATTGTTAGTCGGGTCTTGGATCAGTACTGGGGCCAGCCGTCTTCGTAGAGCTCCTGGACAAGGAACCCAAGGCGGGTGGTGAGCATCATGTTTTCGCCGTCCTCGATCAGCGCGGCGCGGGCATCGCGGAACAACTTCTCCATGGGGTACTCGCGGGTCAGGCCGTTGCCACCAAACAGCTGCAAGGCATCGCTGACTACACGCATGGCCTCTTCGGTCACGGTGACCTTGCTGGAAGCCGTGGCACAGGGGTGCCCCTGCGGGGATAGGCGCGCATAGGCCAGGGAGCGGCGGGCGACAGCCCGGCAAAGCTCGACACGACGCATCATGTCGCCGATGCGGTAGCGGGTAAGCTGGTGGTTGATCAGCAATTGGCCACCCTGCTTGCGCTCATGGCAGTAAGCCAGGGCCAGTTCGAAGGCGGAACGTGCCACCCCGGTGAACCATTGCGCCATGTGGGTGCCAGCGAACGACCAGGTCGAAACGACGTTGCCGTAGTACTCGTCCTGCAGGGCCACGGCGAAGCGCTTGGGAATCCGCACGTTGTCGAAATACACCTCGCCCTGGGGCAGGGCGCGCTGACCGATCTTCTCCAGTGGCTTGCCCTTGCTGACACCGGGCAAGTCCAGGGGCACGATTACAGAGATGCCATAGGGCAAGCCATTGGCATCGTAGAAGCCGTTGCCATAGTCGGCGGTCATGTAGGCCAGGGCCACCTGGGCCACCGCGCCGTTGGACACCCAGGCCGAGCACTGGCCGTTAATGACGATCTCGTGCTCGCCAACCTTGGCGAAGAGATTGCCCTTGTTGCCCAACTGCCCTAGCACCCAGTCGCGCTGCAAGTCGAAGGCGCTGATGTCAGTGCCCTTGTCCGGATGGGTAATCATCCAGCAGCCGATTTTCCCGGCACTCAGATCGATCAGCTCCTGGTTCCCTACGGCTTTAGCCATCTCGTTCGGGAAGGTGCTGACGCCCAGGGAAACCGCCAGACCGGCATCGCCCCAGCCCATTTCCTCGCCGATCATAGACTCGACGCGTACAGCCGTTTCCGGCGGCAGTTCGGCCAGCAGATCGGAACTCAGGCCCAACTTGGCGGCTTCGCTGAACAGGCTGTAGTACGGCGAGCCGGGGGCAACCACCTGCACTGCGGTCATCTTGTCGAGTTCCTGACCAAGAGGCCGCATGAAATCCTTGGCAAAGCGATGCACGCTGTCCTGGATGCCGCGCTCGACCTCGTTCAGGGGTGTTTCAAAGCCGGTTATTGAAATGTCAGGCAGGTTGATCCGGTTACTTAGTTTCATCATGGGCCTCGTCATATCACTCGGTTTTTCTTATGGCCTGCACGCTAGGGGTCGAGACGCGTCAGGCGTCGGCCGGCAGTTCGCCGGCGGCGATCAGAGTGGCGCGCGTGGCCTCGACGAAAGGCTCTACGGTGTCGACGAATAGTTCTTGCAGCGGCGTCCCCTTGAACTCGGGGAGGAAGGTCTTGTTCCAGTGGCCGCACAGCGACATGCCCGCTGGGGTGTCGACCATGGCGACGCCGATCGCCAGCAGGGTCTGGATGGCACCGGGAGGGGAAGCCGCGTAGGCTGCGCGCCACTGCTCGGGCGTCAACTCGTTACGCTCGATCGGACGACCCACGGCCTGTTCGCGCGCGGCCAACAGCTCATTCCACGAACACCAGGCCGTGGCTGCGACTGGACAGATCGCATTGCGCGAGGCCGGGTGGGCCAGCACATGCGGGATGATGCGGCCAACATCAGCGCCGGTCGACCAGGCCAGCTTGGCGTCGGGATCCCCCATCACCATCACCGGCTCGAGCATGTAGTACTCGATCCAGGCACCGGCCGGAATGATGGTGTAGTCCATGCCGGCCAGTTCGATCATGCGCCGGATGAACGCCTTCTGCCGGGCCATCAAGCGGTGCGTGGTGTCGGTCTGCCAGAACTGTTCGAATTCATAGATCGCGCCGTACTCGGATGGCACGAAGCGTTCGACCCCGGCTTCCTTGGCGGCAAAAATCAGCGGCATCTGCGATTCGGTGGCGTAGAGCGGCACGCAGGACACCAGGTAGTCGGTGCCGCGTAGCGCCGGGACCAGCGTTTCGGCAATGGTGACGTCGACCTCCTTGATGGTCACGCCCTGACGCGCCCATTCGGCGTACTGCTGCTGTTTTTGCGCCTCGCTCTTGCTGATGCCCGACGATGAGCGTTCCACCTGGCCGGAGCGGCGCGCGAGCACATTGATATTGACCAGGCCCTGGCGAATGAACTCATTGACGCAGGCGACACCGGCAGTCCCGGTGGCGCCGAATACAGTGACGGTCTTCTTGCTCATGCTGTTCTCCTGGCTGTGATCAGTCATGCGGGGGAGCGGTTGTGCCTGCCTCGCATTGAGGCGAGTGGCGCAATATTTGGCCGATTATTGTTCTTCCCGACATCGACAACTCACCTGAAAAGCGGTCATATTTGTCAAAATATGCTCATCCCGAGATGCCCATGAATCCGCAACAACAGGTCCATGAAACACTGGGATTGCCCTTGCTGGGCGGCCTGGTGTGCAGTGAAATCCCCTTGTATGCGGAGCGCTACTTCCTGCATACGACTGATCTATCCGTCCCGCCCGTTGACTTCATGGCCCTGTTGACCCAGTTCGGTGGCTCGCGGGCGGATGAGGGGGCCGGGGGCGAGTTGCGCTCAACATCGATGCCCCGCTTGTCAATGCTGCTGCCTGCAGGTTGTGCCACTCAATGGCACTATTCCGGCAGCATTGATTTCGCGGTTTTTTATCTGCCCGAGCGCACGGATGGTGTGTTTAAACAATTGCGTGAGCTATGCGCTGGCGCGCAGGCACCATTGCCCGTCAGTGATGGTTTGGTGAGCGCGGCGGCCCGGCAATTGATGGATGAGCTAAGTCTTGGGAAAGGGGCTGATCAGGGGTTCATGGCAAGATTGGCCATGGTCATGCTTGAGCAGGTGTATCGTGCGCTACGAGTTGACGCGAGCAGAGGTATTTATCCGCCGCATATTCATCTGGCGCGCCTGCATACGGTACTGGTCTTCATTCGCGAGCATCTGGGGCAGGAACTGTCGATCAGCACGCTGGCTGGCCAGGCGGGTGTCAGCCCGGCTCATTTTCGACGGCTGTTTCAACGCGCCATGGGTATGCCGCCCCATCGCTATGTAATGAATGTACGACTGGAACATGCGCGTGATCTGCTCATGCAGACCGATCTCCCTATTTTGCATGTGGCGCTGGAGTGTGGCTTCAGCTCTCAGAGCCACCTGACTGCAGCGTTCAAGGTTGCGCACGCCAGTACACCGGCTGAATACAGAGCCCTGGCTGGAAGGTAGCGGATTCTTTGGCGTGGCGAGCAGGTCACGACACCGAAAGAACACAAGCGGCTTGCGTTGGATTGCACCGGGGTTCAAACCTCCGGACCATTCCATGGTAGTGTTCGACCGTTTGGAACTGTATCCAGCGACCTTCAGACGCTCCTTGGGTAGGCGTCTCTTAACCACCAGGGTCTGAAAGAAATGGATTGCATAGAGCCCCAACTGATCCTCAAAACGACACCGCCGCGCAGTCAGAAGTCAGCACGGATGCGAAACCGCCTGGGTATCCAGACCCAGGAACTGACAGACAAAGTGGTGATCGCCGTTCAAGCGCCGGCAGGCTTCGGCAAAACCTTTCTGCTGACCCAATGGCGCCGTGAGTGTTTGTCTCACGGCGCCGTGGTGGCCTGGATGACGCTGGATGCACAGGATGATGGTGCTCGTTTTGTCCAAGGGCTGGGAGCTGCGATGGCAATTGGCAGCGGTCGGCCGTCGTTTGCCCGCGCATTCGAGCCTATTGCGGGACTGGGGCGTGACGAACAGGAAGGGCTGACGCAGTGGTTGGCGGAAGTGGCCGATCTGGGTAGCGAAACCGTATTGATTCTGGATGAAGTGGATGCCCTTCCCGAGTTGACGATCCGTTACTCCCTGACGTACCTGTTGCACAACGCACCGGCCAATTTGCGCATCATCATGGCCTCTCGCACACGGTTGAATCTGCAGGTGGCGGACCTCGCGGCAAGCGGGCTTTTCACGACGATCATGACAGCGGCTTTACGGCTGAATGTGGAAGAGGCGGTCGCCATCCTCAATGACCGTTTCGGCGCAAGGGTTGATGCCGACCTCTGCGTGCGGCTGCACGAGATAACCGAAGGCTGGCCGCTCGGCCTGCAATTAGCGATTTCGGCGTTGGAGAAGAGCTCGAATCGAAGTGCGGCAGTCGAAGAGTTGTCGACTTGCCTGGGTGATATCCAGCGTTATTTCGTCGACAGTTTGCTCGCACATCTTCGGGAGGAGCAGGTTCGCTTTCTGACCGGCATTGCAGTGTTGGAAATGGTCCAGCCCTTGTTATGCGAGGCGCTGACGGGCAACGCTCGCTCGGGTGAATTGCTGAAGGAATTGTGTGCCTCGACACCGATTTTTGTTGAAAGTATCGACAGTGACTGGGTGCGCATCCATCCATTGGCGCGGGAATTTCTGCTCGGCCGTTTTGCCGACTTGCCGTTGGAGCAGCGTCAGGGTTATCACCGGCGCGGCGCTGTGTGGCTGGAACACCACGGTTTCCTGGAGCAGGCCGCCCGGCAATATCTGTTGGCCGGCATGCCCCAACCGGCCTATACGTTGATCGGCAAATGCCTGTACGAAGTCGCGTTGCAGGGGCAATTCAGCCGGGTGCTGGAGTGGGTCGAGGAGCTTGGCCCCGCTGACGTGTTGTCGCATCCGCGCATCTGCCTGGCGGCGGCCTGGACATTGGCAATGGGAGCGCGTCAGGCAGAAGCGGCGCAATTGATTGCGGCAATTGAACAGCATCCGTCCGCCGACGAGGCGACACGTTGTGAAGCGGCCGCCATCGCCGCCGCCGCCGCCTTCTTTGCGGACCGTCCGGATCAATCGCATCAACTCATCATGCCTTGGGTCGATCGATTGCCCTCATTCTCAATCACGGTGCAAGCCTTGGTCGCGAATCTGATCGCCCGGCTGACGCTGTTGCAGGGGCAACCGGAGAAAGCCCGACGAATCCTTCAGCGAGCACCGCGTTACGCGGGTAGTACTGGCCTTGATGCCATACGCGGGTATGGCGAGTGGGTGGTCGGTCTTGCTTATTTATACGAGGGTCGAATGGTGTCGGCGCGTACTGCGTTGCACGACAGCCTGTTGCATGCCGAACGGGACATCGGTCGGCGCAGTCCGGTGGCGGTCATGTTAGCGAGCGCTCTGGCGACGGTGTTGCTGGAACAGGGGGAAGTCCAGGAGACCGCTACGGTGCTGGCGAACAGGCTGGATATCGTTGAGCGATTGGCCTCTCCCGATGCGATTGTGCAGGGTTTCCTCGCCGCCTCTCGACTGGCCTCACTCCAGGGGCAGGGGCATCGCGGGCAGGATCTGCTCGAGGCGTTATTCGCCCTTGGAGAAGAGCGAAATATTCCACGATTCTGCATTGCCTCCCTGGGAGAGCAAATACGCCTGCATGCCTTGCAGGGACGCAGCGATACCTGTCACGCATTATGGCGCCGGCTGGACAGTTTCACGCCGGTTATTGCCCGTGAGCGAACAGGGTTGCTGGGGCCGGAGCTGGACTTGCTGGCCGGGGTAGCCAACGCTTATGCCTTACTGGCCCAACGTGACTGGGAGGCGATGCTGGCGGTGCTGGGCAGGGTTGGCGAAACAGCCGAATACCTGCGTCGTGGGCGAGATATCGTGCAGATCAAGCTGCTCAGGGCACTGGCACTTCGGGCGACCGGACAGGGCGGTACTGACTATTTGCTGGAGGCTGTCAGCCTCGCGCAAGAAAACGGTATGTTGCGTGTGGTGCAGGACACCCATCCGGACCTGATCAAATGGGAGCGGACACTCCAGGGTGAAACGGTCCCGTTGCTTGCGACGCCCTCTACGCCCGCATCTGTTGCGCGACCGGAATCCACCCCATTGAGCGTGTCCGCGAGTCGTCTCTTGACGCCCAAGGAACGTGAGGTGTTGCAGCTATTGGCTCGCAACCTGTCCAACAAGCAAATCGCCCTGGCGCTGAATGTCGGCGAGGAAACCGTGAAGTGGCACCTGAAAAACCTGTTTGGAAAATTCCAGGCCGGCACCAGACAGCATGTAGTCGCGCGTGCATATATGCTGGGAATTCTCGAGACAGCGAGCTAATGCGAACTCACCACCCGAGGTGATCCGTTCGGATCATCCTTCAATCCCCCCCGCCC
>NZ_JAHBDG010000018.1:0-94717 GCF_019956305.1 Pseudomonas sp. BF-B-30
GCGGCTACTCATCGAGGGCCGAGCGTTGTTAGCGCAACGCTCACTACGAGCCCGGATACATTAGCGCAAGCCAGCTTTACCGAAAACAGCCCATGGGGTTGCAGGAGATGGGCTGACCATACATTTTTATGGCTTGAAGTTTGTTCTTGAGCTTGCACCCGATTCTGTAACTGCAGCGTCTGGTCGATCGCTTTCACTTTGACGTTCATGCGATTAACGCAACACTGTCGAGCCCCTGTGGGAGCGGGCTTGCCCGCGAAGGCATCACCTCGGTCTTTAGTAGGCCGAGGCATACGGATCACCTCAAACCCTGAACTTGCCCACCAGCATCTGCAAATGCGTCCCCAACCGCGCCAGCTCAACGCTGGACGCCGCGGTCTCTTCACTGGCTGCCGAGGTCTGATCCGACACGTCACGCACATTCAGCACACTGCGGTTGATCTCCTCCGCCACGGCGCTTTGCTGTTCGGCAGCCGCGGCGATCTGCTGGTTCATCGCCTGGATCGCCGACACCGTGCGGGTGATGCTTTCCAGTGAGCCACCGGCGCGGCGGGTCAGTTCGACGCTGCTGTCGGTCAGGGTGCGGCTGTTGTCCATGATGGTCGCCACTTGCTGGGTGCCGTTTTGCAGGCCTACGATCAGTTCCTCGATCTCTTCGGTGGACTTCTGTGTGCGCTGGGCCAGGCTGCGGACTTCGTCGGCGACCACGGCAAAACCGCGCCCGGCCTCACCGGCACGGGCGGCTTCAATCGCGGCGTTGAGAGCCAGCAGGTTGGTTTGCTGGGCCACGGACTTGATCACGTCGAGCACGCTGCCGATCTTGTCGCTTTCGCGCTTGAGTTCGCCCATGGCCTCGGTGGAGTGACCGACTTCCGCGGCCAGGCGTTCGATCTGGGCGATGGCTTCGCCGACGACTTTGTCGCCCTCCCGGGCCTGCTGATCGGCGGCGACGGCGGCTTCGGAGGCTTCTTCGGCGTTGCGCGCAACTTCCTGCACGGTGGCGGCCATTTCGTTCATGGCGGTTGCGACCTGATCGGTTTCGACCTTCTGACTGTTGACCCCGGCGCTGGTCTGCTCGGTGACGGCAGACAGCTCTTCAGCGGCGCTGGCGATCTGCGTGACGCCATCGCTGATGCCGCCGATCAGTTCGCGCAGACCTTGGGTCATGCTTTGCATGGCCCGCTGCAACTGGCCGAGTTCGTCGCGGCGCTGCGATGTCAGGTTGTGCGTCAGGTCGCCACTGGCGACGCGCTGGGCCACGATCAGGGTCTGGTTCAATGGAATGATGATCTGTCGGGTGATCGCCCAGGCGGCCAGCAGGCCGAAGGCGATGGCCAGCACGGTGGCGAGGGTCAGCATGTTCTTGGCATGGGCGGCGTCGGTGTCACGCACGACGGTTTGCGAGACGGTGAGTTTCTGGCTCATGTCCAACAGGATGTCGCCTTGGGTGGACATGCGTGCCAGGGCCTTGGCGCTGGCCACCTGGGAGTCGCGGAACTGGCTGACGGCGGCGCGATAGGCCTTCAGCGAGTCAGTTGCCTGTTGCAGGTTGGCGATGTGTTCTTCGGGCAGTTTGGTCGGCAAACTCTCGAGGTTCTTCAGGGCGTTGTCGATCGCGTCGAGGGCTGGCTGTTCGGCTTCGCTCTTACCGCTGTAGGTGTAGCCGCGAACCTGGAAGCGCGCTTGCTGGATCAGTTTGCTCAGGTCGATCACGCTGTTGAACGCCGCTACGCTGTCACCTTGCAGCATGGATTTTTCCACTTCGGCGACGCGGGCCACGGCATTGTCGGCAGTGGCGCCGAGTTTGCTGCGGGCGTCTTCACGCTGGGCGCCGGCCTGGGTCATGTCGTTGAAGGCGCGGCGGTATTCGGCGACAGCGGCCAGTTGTTGATCGACCATGGCCGTATCGGCCGGTTGCTCGATCAGGCCTCGGGCGGTCTGCAGGCCGCTTTCGAGTTTGCCCAACAGATCGTTGACGGCGCCGGGACCTTGTTCGCCGCGACGCATTTCGTAATCCTGGCGTGCAATGCGCAGGTCCTTGGTCAGGTCGTTGAGGCTGGCGATGAACCCCAGCTTATCGCCGCGGCTGGTCACGCCGCTCAGGCCGCTCCAGCCGGTGAAGGTGATCAGCAGGGTCAGCAGCAGCACCAGACCGAAGCCGATCCCCAGCTTGCGTTTGACGCTGACGTTTCCCAGATTCTCGGCTAGCCATTGGTACATGCTGAAACTCCCCGGACCACAATTTGGTTTTATGGGGGGTGTATCGGCAGGAGGGCTGGATTCTGTAGGTGACTCCCGATGTACGGGCAAGTGATCATCTGTGGCAAATGTTGACCTGTGGGAGCGAGCTTGCTCGCGATGGCGTTGTGTCAGGCAACATGGATGTCGACTGTTAATCCGCTATCGCGAGCAAGCTCGCTCCCACAGGGACAGTGTCTGGATTTAAAAGAGGCGTGCCAGCAGCGCGGTCACGGCGGTTTCGACGCGAAGGATGCGCTCGCCCAGTTGCACCGGTTGCAGACCGGATTTGCCCAGCAGGTCGATCTCGTAGGGAATCCAGCCACCCTCTGGGCCGATGGCCAGGGTCACCGGTTCGCTGAGTGCGCGAGGGCAGGGCGGGTAATTGCCCGGATGCCCCACCAGGCCGAGGGTGCCTTCGGTCATCGCGGGCAGACGGTCTTCGACGAAGGGCTTGAAGCGCTTCTCGATCACGACTTCCGGCAACACGCTGTCCCGCGCCTGTTCCAGGCCGAGGATTAACTGCTCGCGAATCGCCTCTGGCTCCAGGAACGGGGTCTGCCAGAAGCTCTTCTCGACGCGATAGCTGTTGACCAGCACGACCCGTGGCACACCCATGGCCGCCACGGTCTGGAACACCCTGCGCAGCATCTTGGGCCTTGGCAGGGCCAATACCAGGGTCAATGGCAGCTTGGCCGGTGGTGGCTGGTCGAGGGTGACGCGCAATTCCGCTTCGTCGGCGTCCAGGCGCAGTACTTCGGCCGAACCCATCAAGCCGCCGATTCGCCCGACGCGCATGCTGTCACCGACTTCGCAGCGGTGGACTTCCTGCATGTGGGTCAACCGGCGATCACGCAGGATCGCGCGGTCGGCCGCAATGAAATCGGCCTCTTCGAGGAGCAGCAGGTTCACGCTTGGGTCGCTGGCGGCTGGTCGTTGTGATCGTCAGCCGGTTGGTCTTCCGGGTGGTCGCCGCGCTTGCTGATCAGGCTGCCGAACAGGATGCCGATCTCGAACAACAGCCACATCGGAACGGCCAGCAGGGTCTGCGAGAAGATGTCCGGCGGCGTCAGGATCATGCCGACCACGAAGCAGCCGATGATCACGTACGGACGGATTTTCTTCAGGTATTTGACATCGACCACGCCGATCCACACCAGCAGCACCACGGCCACCGGAATCTCGAACGCTACGCCAAAGGCGAAGAACAACGTCATGACGAAATCGAGGTAACTGGTGATGTCGGTCATCATTTCCACGCCGGCCGGGGTGGCGGCAGCGAAGAACTTGAAGATCAGCGGGAACACCAGGAAATAGGCGAAGGCCATGCCGGCGTAGAACAGAAAGATGCTGGAGACCAGCAAGGGCACGGCGATGCGCTTTTCATGCTTGTACAGGCCGGGGGCGATGAAACCCCAGATCTGGTGCAGGATCACCGGAATGGCCAGGAACAGCGAGACCATCATCGTCAGCTTCAGTGGCGTCAGGAACGGCGACGACACGTCAGTGGCAATCATCGTCGCGCCAGCGGGCAGGTATGCGCGCAACGGCGTGGAGACGAAGGTGTAGATCTGCTGGGTGAAGGCGAACAGCCCGGCAAAGATGATGAAGATCGCCGCTACGCAGCGCAGCAGACGGGTACGCAACTCGGTGAGGTGCGAAACCAGCGGCATGTGCTGGTCGTTTTCAGGGAGATCGCTCATGGGGCTCGCGGCGGCAAAGTGGTGTCATTGGGCGCTGGCGTTGTCGGCGCGGCGGCTGGAGCAACGGGTTCAACCGGCATCGCTGCCACAACAGGCGCAGGTTCCGCCGTCGGAGCAGGTGTCGGGTCGACAGCCGCGGCAGGCGCAAGAATCGTCTGCGTACCCACATGTTCCACCGGCGTCGGCTCCTGCTGGGTCGGCGTGAAGATTTTCCGCGCCTCCTGCTCAAGCGACAGGATGTGCTCGTTGTGCAGTTGCCGACGAATCTCGTCGGCACCGATTTCACGTTCAACTTCCTGTTTGATTGCGTTGAAGCTGCGCTTCAGGCGCCCGACCCACAGGCCGGCGGTGCGCGCAGCGCCCGGCAAGCGCTCGGGACCCAGCACCAGCAGGGCGACGAGGCCGACGAGCAGCAGTTCAGAGAAGCTGATACCAAACATTAGTCAGTGCTCACACGTCTTTGCGGATCGGCTCTTCGACTTTCTGTGCCTGCACGTCGATGGTGTGCGGCTGGTTCACGGATGCCTGTGGCTGAACCGGAGGAACCGGTTGGGCCGGGGTCGCGTTCGGGTCGGCCGGTTTTTCATCGTCGTTCATGGCTTTGCGGAAGCCCTTGATCGACTCGCCGACGTCAGTGCCGAGGTTTTTCAGTTTCTTGGTGCCGAACACCAGTACCACGACAACCAGGATGACGACCCAGTGTTTCCAGTCAAAAATGCCCATGCTGCTGCTCCTCTCTAATAGTTATTCAGGCGGACGGGCGCGAGGCTTTCTC
Organism: Pseudomonas sp. BF-B-30; assembly: GCF_019956305.1. NCBI lineage: Bacteria > Pseudomonadati > Pseudomonadota > Gammaproteobacteria > Pseudomonadales > Pseudomonadaceae > Pseudomonas > Pseudomonas sp. BF-B-30. The sequence continues at coordinate 4,717 of NZ_JAHBDG010000018.1, forward strand.
GGCGTGTCCGGAGAGACCGAAACGACGGTCCAGTTCATCGAGTACAGCCTGTGGATGCTGCCCCAATTGGGCGAGCATGACCATGCTGTGGAACCACAGGTCGGCGGTTTCGTAGATCACATCGCTGCAGTCGCCGCTGACGGCGGCGTCCTTGGCGGCGATGATGGTTTCGACCGACTCTTCGCCGACTTTTTCCAGAATCTTGTTCAAGCCCTTGTGGTACAGGCTGGCGACATACGAGCTGTCGGCGGCGGCGCCTTTGCGCTCCTCCAGTACCTCGGCGAGGCGGGTGAGAGTGTCACTCATGTTTGTGCCCTGCGGAATAGATGGCGTGCGGATCTTTCAGGACCGGGTCGACGGTTGTCCAGTCGCCGTTCTCATAGACGCGGTAGAAGCAGCTCTGGCGGCCGGTATGACAGGCGATGTCACCGATCTGTTCGACCATCAGGATGATGACGTCGGCGTCGCAGTCCAGGCGCATCTCGTGCAGGGTTTGCACGTGGCCGGACTCTTCGCCCTTGCGCCACAGCTTGCCACGGGAACGTGACCAGTAAATGGCACGGTTCTCGGCAGCGGTCAGTTCCAGTGCTTCGCGGTTCATCCAGGCCATCATCAGGACGCGCCCGGTCTTGTGATCCTGGGCAATGGCCGGCACCAGGCCGTCAGCGTCCCACTTGATCTCGTCCAGCCAGTTTTTCATCTTCGACTCCGACAGCGGGCTCGACACTTCAATAGCCGAGCTCAGGCGTTCAAACAGTGTGCCAGTCGTTCACACAACTGGCTATCGGCGCACGACCAGATACAAACCGACCGCCATCATGATTCCCGCCGGCCAATAGGCCAACTGGTTCAGCGGTCCGCCAGCGGCAAGGACGGCGCCACCGGCCAGATGGGCCGTACCGAGCAGGCGCAGGAACCAGTCGTCACGGCGTCGATGCCACGGTGGCGGCGGGTCGTAGGCGTGGGGTTGGGACATGCGTTCGAGCAGGTCGCGGGCCATGTTGGCCAGGTGCGGGATCTGTTCGAACTGGCTGTGCACGTTGCCGAGCAGGGCTTTGGGGCTGACCCGCTCGCGCATCCAGCGTTCGAGGAATGGCTGAGCGGTGTTCCACAGATCGAGGTCCGGGTACAGCTGACGGCCCAGGCCTTCGATGTTCAACAGGGTTTTTTGCAGCAGGACCAGCTGTGGCTGCACTTCCATGTTGAAGCGGCGCGCAGTCTGGAACAGGCGCATCAGCACCTGACCGAAGGAAATATCTTTTAACGGTTTTTCGAAGATCGGCTCGCACACGGTACGGATCGCCGCTTCGAATTCGTTGAGCTTGGTTTCCGCCGGCACCCAGCCCGAATCGATGTGCAACTGCGCCACGCGACGGTAATCGCGCTTGAAGAAGGCGAACAGGTTGCGCGCCAGGTAATCCTGGTCTTCCGGGGTCAGGCTGCCGACGATGCCGCAGTCGATCGCAATGTACTGCGGGCTCCACGGATTCACGGTGCTGACGAAAATGTTGCCGGGGTGCATGTCGGCGTGGAAGAAACTGTCGCGGAACACCTGGGTGAAGAAAATCTCCACGCCACGCTCGGCGAGCATTTTCATGTCCGTGCGCTGGTCGGCCAGAGTCGCCAGATCGGTAACCTGAATACCGTAGATGCGTTCCATCACCAGCACTTTCGGCCGGCACCAGTCCCAATAGACTTGCGGGACGTACAGCAGCGGCGAGCCGTCGAAGTTGCGCTTCAACTGGCTGGCGTTGGCCGCCTCGCGCAGCAGGTCGAGTTCGTCGTAGATGGTTTTTTCATAATCGCTGACCACGTCCACCGGGTGCAGCAGGCGCGCATCGGCCGAGAGTTTTTCGGCGGCGCGGGCGAGGATGAACAGCCACGCCAGGTCCTGGGCAATCACCGGTTTGAGGCCCGGGCGGATCACCTTGACCACCACTTCTTCACCGGTTTTCAGTTGCGCGGCGTGCACCTGCGCCACCGAGGCCGAGGCCAGCGGTTCGACGTCGAAACGGCTGAAGACTTCGCTGATTTTCTTGCCCAGCTGTTCTTCGATCAGCTTGACCGACACTTGCGAGTCGAATGGCGGTACGCGGTCCTGCAGCTTCATCAGTTCGTCGGCGATGTCCTCGGGCAACAGGTCGCGGCGAGTGGACAGGATCTGCCCGAACTTGATGAAGATCGGCCCCAGGTCCTGCAACGCCAGGCGCAAACGCGCGCCACGGCTCAGGTCCAGGGTCTTGCGCGGAAACCAGCGCCACGGCAAGGCGTAACGCAGCGCCCGTAAGAACCAGGGCAGCGGCAGGGCGAACAGCAGGTCATCGAGGCGGTAGCGGATCACGACGCGCTGGATGCGCAACAGACGGCGGACGGCAAGCAGCTTCATGCGTTATCGCTTGGGTCGAGGGATCGGGAAAGGCGCTCGAAACGCGCCTCGAGACGTTCAAGATCAAGCTTGATCTGGTCCAGTTCACTGAATCGCGCTTCGGCTTCGCGCTGACCGACGAGGGTGCGCGATTCTTCGGCCAGGTATTCGCCCAGGTTCTGGTTGAGGCTGGCGAACCCTTGCTGATACCAGCGGGCGCGGCTGCGCAGGTGACCGCCGACCAGTTGCGTGGCCACAGGTCCCAGCCAGCGCGAGAGTTCGTACTCCCAATCCAGCTCCAGGTCCTGGAGGATCGCCGCCAGTTCCAGCAGCACGCCGCTGTCGCCGTCGAGTTCGACTTCAGGGGCGTGCAGGACCGAGGTCTTGTCCTTGCTCATCGCCAGTTTCAACAGGCTCGAGGCCGGTGCACGCAAGGTGCAGTCGGCGCCGGTTTCCCACTGGGAGGCGAGCATCAGGCCTTCGTCGCTGGGCAGGATGAACAGTTGCAGCACCGGGCTGCGGCAATCGACGGCAATCACTTTGCCGGTCAAATGCGCCAGCCGCGGCAGCGCCGTGCTGTCGAGACGCAGCACCCGGTTCAGGCCGAGTTCAACGCTGGCGAGCAGGCCGGCGAGCAGCATCAGGGCTTGATGCCGCGGTGCAGGGCAACGATGCCTGCGGTCATGTTGTGATAGGTCACGCGGTCGAAACCGGCCTCGACCATCATCGACTTCAGGGTTTCCTGGTTCGGGTGCATGCGGATCGATTCGGCCAGGTAGCGATAGCTTTCCGAGTCGTTGGTGATCAGCTTGCCCATCAGCGGCATGAAGGCGAACGAGTAAGCATCGTAGGCCTTGGACATCAGTGCGTTGGTCGGCTTGGAGAACTCCAGTACCAACAAGCGGCCGCCCGGCTTGAGCACGCGCAGCATCGAGCGCAGGGCATCTTCCTTGTGGGTCACGTTGCGCAGGCCGAAGGCGATGGTCACGCAGTCGAAATGGTTGTCCGGGAACGGCAGTTTTTCCGCGTCGGCCTGGACGAATTCGACGTTGCCGGCCACACCGAGGTCCAGGAGGCGGTCACGACCGACCTTGAGCATGGATTCGTTGATGTCGGCCAACACGACCTGGCCGGTAGGGCCTACCAGGTGCGAGAATTTTCTGGTCAGGTCGCCAGTGCCGCCGGCGATGTCGAGCACGCGGTTACCGGCACGAACGCCCGACAGTTCGATCGCGAAACGCTTCCACAGACGGTGCATGCCGCCCGACAGAAGGTCGTTCATCAGGTCGTACTTGGCGGCTACCGAGTGGAAAACCTCAGCGACTTTTTCCGCTTTCTGGCTTTCCGGAACGTTTTTGAAGCCGAAGTGAGTGGTGGGTTCGGCATCGCTGCCTTTGCGCTGATCAGTCATATCGCTGTCACCAAAAGAGAATGCGCGACATTCTAATCCCCAAGGCATGCTTTGTCTTGGCAAGGCTGAAGGTAAGATGGGCAACCATCGGGACGTTTTGACGCAGCAGAGGTCAAGATGCCTCGGGAAAGCATCCATAAAGCAGGAGTCATTTGATGGCCCGTATTAGTGTTGAACGTGCCCATGGCCTGGGTAAGGAAGCAGCTCGCGAGAAGGCCGACAAGCTGGCGCAGAAACTTTCCGATCAGTATGGCCTGGAGCCGCAGTGGTCCGGCGACACCCTCAACCTCAAGCGCTCGGGTGTGAAGGGTGCGGTGCATGTCAGTGAAGATTCGATCAAGGTCGACGTGGAACTGGGCCTGATGATGTCGGCCATGAGCGGCATGATCAAAGCGGAAATCGAAAAGGCACTCGACAAGGCCCTGGCCTGATTTCCGAATGAAATCACATCTCCTGTGGGAGCGGGCTTGCTCGCGAAAGCGGTATGTCATTGAGCATTTATGTCGACTGACACACTGCCTTCGCGAGCAAGCCCGCTCCCACATTTGTTTTGTGGTGCCTCTGCTGTTTATGTCAGTTGTTAGGGTGCCGTTTCTAATTTTTCTCCCTACTTTGTGCCAGAGCCCGACACTTTCCCGGGCAGTTCCTCAAACCTTCTGCGCGTGAGGTGCACCATGGCCAAAGTTATTTTGAAGAAAAAAATCGACCCGTCGACCGGCACGCTGGGCGACGTCAAATCCTATGCCCGCAAGATCTGGCTGGCAGGCCTGGGTGCCTACGCCAAGGTCGGCCAAGAGGGCAGCGAGTACTTTCAGGAGCTGATCAAGGCTGGTCAGGTTGTTGAAAAGAAAGGCAAAAAGGTAGTCGCTGAGAAGCTTGAAGCGGCCAATGCCGAGATCGATGAAGCCAAGAGTGAAGTCAGCACTTTCAAAGGCAAGGTCGAGGTTCAACTCGACAAGGTCGAGAAGGCGTTCGACACGCGTGTCGCAAGTACCTTGAATCGTATCGGTATTCCGTCTAAACATGACGTTGAGACACTCTCTGCTAAGCTCGATGAGCTGACGGCATTGCTCGAACGTGTCGCGCGTAAATCTTAAGGAGAACGGGATGGCTGTTAAAAAGAAAACCGAAAAAGAAGGCAGCTCGTGGATCGGGAAGGTTGAAGATTACTCCCGAAAAATCTGGCTGGCTGGTTTAGGCGTGTACTCGAAGATCGACACTGACGGCAGCAAACTCTTCGATGCATTGGTTAAGGACGGCGAGAAAGCCGAGAAGCTCACCAAGAGCGCTGTTGGCAAGACTGTCGACGCCGCCAAGGACTCCGCTTCTTCGGCCAAGTCGCGCATCAGCGGCGTGAAAGATCGCGCACTGGGCAAGTGGGATGAGCTGGAAGGTGCTTTCGACAAGCGTCTGAACAGCGCCATTTCGCGTCTGGGCGTACCGAGCCGCAACGAGGTCAAGGCACTGCACAGCAAGGTCGAAACCCTGACCAAGCAAATCGAAAAACTGACCGGTGCCAAGGTTGCGCCTGTTGCGGCGAAAACCGCGGCAGCCAAACCTGCTGCCAAAACCGCAGCCAAGCCACTGGCAAAAGCAGCGGCTAAACCTGCTGCCAAGCCTGCGGCTAAAACTGCAGCCGCCAAACCGGCCGCAGCCAAACCTGCAGCCAAGCCGGTGGCTGCAAAAGCCGCCGCCAAACCAGCGGCTAAACCGGCCGCCAAGCCAGCTGCGAAAACTGCAGCGGCCAAACCCGCTGCGGCGAAAAAACCAGCGGTGAAAAAGCCGGCAGCTCCAAAGGCCGCCGCGCCAAAACCAGCAGTGGCAGCTGCCAAACCGGCAACGCCGGCAGCTCCGGTCAGCGCTTCGAACTCCGCTACCGCACCGACCCCTGCGGTCACCCCGACTGTCGCGCCAGCTCCATCGACGCCAACCAGTCAGTCCTGATTTTCAGGGCTCAAGAAAACGCCCGGCCTGTGAAGGTCGGGCGTTTTTGTTTGTGTGCGAATCTCTGACCGACACAAGCCCAATGTGGGAGCGAGCTTGCTCGCGATGAGGCCATCACATTCAACATTGATGTTGGCTGATTCGCCGCCATCGCGAGCAAGCTCGCTCCCACAGGGTTGGTGGGTGTCAGGGTTATTCGTGGTCTTCCAGGTACTCCATCGCCATCTGTTCGGTCGCAGCCTTCATCGATGGCAGCAGGTGCGGCGCCACCAGCATCATGATCTGGTAAACCACCAATCGCACCTCGCCCTGACGATCAAGAATCCGCTGATAGTCCAGTGAGAAAAGCAACGTCATGGTGATCTGCTCCACCAGTTGCCCCAGTGCCTGGGTATCGCTGACCAGCAGCCCTTGCGCCTTCAATCGTGCCAGCAGCGACGCCAGTGTGCGCTTGAGTGCATTGAGCAGATTGCGAATGCCCTTGGCCAGTTTCGGCAGGCGCCCGGCGAGGTTCGACAGATCCTGGAACAGGAACCGGTAGTGGGACAGGCGTTCGACGATCAGGTGCAGGAACAGCCAGTATTCTTCGGGTGCCAGTTCGGCATCGGCCGGTGGATCGAGCAAGGGAGCCAGTTCGCCCTGGAAACGCTCGAACAGCCCGAGAATCAGAGGCTCCTTGCCGTGGAAGTGGTAGTAGAGGTTGCCCGGGCTGATGCCCATCTCATTGGCAACTTCCATGGTGGAGACATTCGGTTCGCCCTTCTGATTGAACAACTGCAGGGCACATTCGAGGATCCGGTCGCGGGTTTTCATCCAGTCTTCTTAATGATCGGGTCTTGCCACGGCCGACAGTGGCCGTGGCTCGTTGAACGTCAGCGCACGCGCACGTAAGTACCGGGTGCTGCCTCCATCGGTGGATAGTTCTGGTTGCCGAGCGCCATGTGGGTTTCCTTCTGCGCACCGGAGCGTTCCTGAATCCAGCCAAGCCATTGGGTCCACCAACTGCCATCGACACGCTTGGCGTCGTAGTACCAGGCCCGTGGGTCGCTGCTGAATTTGTCGTTCTCGACGTAGTTGGCTTTCGGGTTGCTCGGCGGGTTGAGGATGCTCTGCACATGGCCGCTGTTGGACAGCACGAAGCGCCGCTCGCCACCGAGCAACAGCGTCGAGCGATACACCGCGTCCCACGGCGTGATGTGATCGTTGATGCCGGCGACGCTGAAGCTGTCGACGGTGACCTTCTGCAAGTCGATCGGCGTGCCACACACTTCCAGGCCGCCCGGGTGAGTCAGCGGGTTGTGCTTGAAGAAGTCCAGCAGGTCACCATGCAGGGCGGCCGGCAGGCGCGTGTTGTCGTTGTTCCAGTAGAGAATGTCGAACGCCGGTGGCTCCTTGCCCAACAGGTAGTTGTTGACGAAGTAGCTCCAGATCAAATCGTTGGGGCGCATCCAGGCGAAGACCTTGGCCATGTCGCGGCCGTCCAGTACACCTTTCTGATAGGAGCGGCGTTTGGCGGCTTCCAGAGTCTGTTCGTCGGCGAACAGCGTTGCGGGGCTGTCCATCTGGCTGTCGAGCAGGCTCACCAGGTAAGTTGCGCTGGACACCCTGCGCAGCTGCCGTTTGGCCTGCAGGTGTCCTTGCAGCGCGGCGATGGTCAGACCGCCGGCGCAAGCGCCCATCAGGTTGACCTCCCGTGCGCCGGTGATCGCCCGGCAGACATTCATGGCCTCTTCTACGGCTTCTACGTAGGTCGAGAGCCCCCATTCGCGGTGACGCACATCCGGGTTGCGCCAGCTGATCATGAAGGTTTGAAGGCCGTTTTTCAGCGCGTACTGGACGAAGCTGTTGTGGGGGCTCAGGTCGAAAATGTAGTACTTGTTGATTTGTGGCGGCACCACCAGCAGGGGCTTGGAATACTGCTTTTCGCTCATCGGTTTGTACTGGATCAACTCCAGCAGTTCGTTGCGAAACACCACGGCTCCGATGGAGGTGGCGACCGTCTTGCCAACCTCGAATGCTTGCTTGGTGACTTGCCGGGGCAGGCCGTCGTTGTGCAGCAGATCGTCCACCAAATGGCTGATGCCACGTACCAGGCTGTTACCGCCGGAATTGAAGAGCTCCTTGACCGCCAGTGGATTGAGCAGGGTGTTGGAGGGTGATACGGCGTCGTTGAGCAAGGTGAACGCAAAGTGGGCACGGGCGCGGTCGTCCGGGCTCATGTCGCTCTCGTCGATCCAGCTCTTGACCTGTTTCTGCCAGCTAAGATAAGCCTGCAGGCTGCGCCGATAAAACGGGTTGAGGCTCCATGCCGGATCGGTGAAGCGAGCGTCCTGCGGGTTGGTCGGGTGCAGGGTTTCGCCCAGCAGCACACGACCAAGTTGGCCGCCGAGTTTGAGGGCATGTCGGGCACTGTGCACCGGATTGCGCAAGCCATGGGCGGCCACACTACGCAGGGTCGATAACAGATCCCGACCGCGCAGGCCGGTAATCGCACTCTGTGCATTGATGAACGCGGCGGGAGTCGGTAAGGAATCCCTCGCTGGTTTCTCGCGCATGAGTCAACACTCCTTCGTCTTCAGGCTAAAAACAAACACACCGAACCAGAACACCATAGACGCTGTAACGGGTTGTTGCGCGGCGTGGCGTCCTGCCGGCCGCTGACGCAGCGGTTTAGCTGCCCAATGGCGCCGGACGCGGATGCATCACCGCGCGCTGGCGCTCCTCCTCCAGGAATTTCATGATGATCGGGGCCACCGCTTCGGCCCGGGTAATCAGGAACAAATGCCCGTCATCGATGATGTGCAACTGGGCGTTGGGGATCCGCCAGGCCAGCAAGCGCATGTTGACCAACGGGATCAGCGGGTCATCGTCGCCGGCCAGTACCAGGGTCGGCTGGCGGATCTTGTGCAACCAGTGGATGCTGGTCCAGCCGAGGCCGGCGAACAGCTGCCAGTAGTATCCGAGCTTGCCCGCTGAACGCACCTTGGCCGCATGGCTCGCGGCCAGCGTCGGGTCGCGACGGAAAGCGCCGCCGTAGATCATCGGCGCAATGCGGATCACGTGGGACGGTTGGATGTAGCGTCGCGGGCTGGCCATCATCCACAGCACTTTCGGCTTGCCCGGTACCATCACCGCACCCGCCGCCGTTGCCGCCAGCACGAGTTTCTTGCAGCGCTCCGGATAGTCGTAGGCGAACTGTTGAGCCAGGGCGCCCCCCCAGGACACGCCGATGACGTTGACCTGTCCGTAGTCGAGATAGTCGAGCATCCGCGCTGTGAGCTTCGCAAGGCTCGGAAAACGATACGGCCGGTTTGGTGTCGACGAACCGCCGACGCCGGGTACGTCGAAGGCGATGACTTCCAGGTCCGGGTCCAGTGCCGCGATGAACGGGAACACCAGCTCCAGGTTGGCGCCGATGCCGTTGAAAATCAGCAGGGGCGTCAAGTGAGGCTTGCCGGGGCGTACCGCCGTGCGGAGCGTCTGGCCATCCAGATCGACGGTACGGAAAATGAAGGGTTGCGGCATGCTTCTGGCCCTGTGGGTCGCTTTCTCAAATTCTTCCTCGATCCCCTTGTGGGAGCGGGCTTGCTCGCGAATGCGTCAGGTCAATCGACATCAATGTTGAATGATCTATCGCTTTCGCGAGCAAGCCCGCTCCCACAGTAGGGCGAGGTGTGTCAGTTACCGCTCATGCACGTAAGTGCCCGGTGCGGCTTCCCCTTCCGGGTAGGCCTTGTTGCCCAGTTTTGCCGGTGCTTTTTTCAGGTTGCCCGAACGCTGTGCCTGCCACGCCTGCCAATGCAGCCACCAGGAGTCGGCGTGCTTGGTCGACTCTTCCTGCCAGTCATCGGCATTGACGGGCATTTCAGTGCTGGTCATGTAGCGCGATTTCGGATTGCCCGGCGGGTTCAGAATGCTCTGGATGTGTCCGCTGCTGGACAGCACGAATTCAACGTTGCCCCCGAACAGTTGCGCCGACTTGTAGCAGGAGCGCCACGGGGTAATGTGGTCGCTGGTGCCGGCCAGCGAGAAGATGTCGGCGGTGACCTTCTTCAGATCGATCGGCGTACCGCACACTTCCAGTGCATCGGCACGGGTCAACGGGTTACTTTTGAACATCTCGATCAGGTCGCCATGGAACGCGGCGGGCAACCGGGTGGTGTCGTTGTTCCAGAACAGAATGTCGAATACCGGCGGCTCGTTGCCCAACAGGTAGTTGTTGACCCAGTAGTTCCAGATCAGGTCGTTGGGGCGCATCCAGGCGAAGACTTTCGCCATGTCGCGACCTTCGAGTACACCGGCCTGGTACGACTGGCGCTTGGCGGCTTCCAGGGTTTGCTCGTCGACGAACAGGGCTACGTCGCTGTCCAGGGTGGTGTCGAGCACGCTGACCAGCAGGGTCAGGGCGTTGACCTTGTTCTCGCCGATTGCCGCGTAGTGGCCCAGCAGCGCGGTGCAGGTGATGCCGCCGGAGCAGGCACCGAGCATGTTCACGTCTTTGCTGCCGGTGATGGCGGTGACCACATCAACCGCTTCCTTGAGCGCTTCGATGTAGGTCGACAGGCCCCACTCGCGCTGCTCCTTGGTCGGGTTGCGCCAGCTGACGATGAAGGTCTGCATGTTGTTGCGCAGGCAGAACCGCGCCAGGCTCTTTTCCGGGCTCAGGTCGAAAACGTAGAACTTGTTGATCTGCGGCGGTACCACCAGCAGTGGGCGTTCATGCACCTGCTCGGTGATCGGCTTGTACTGGATCAGCTCCAGCACGTCGTTGCGAAAGACCACCGCGCCCTCGGTCACACCAAGGGTCTTGCCGACCTCGAATGCACCCATGTTGACCTGGCTCGGCATGCCGCCGTTATGCACCAGGTCCTTGGCCAGGTGCGAGAGACCGTCGAGCAGGCTCTTGCCACCGGTTTCGAAGAAGCGCTTGACCGCCGCCGGGTTGGCCGCCGTGTTGGTCGGCGCGAAGGCCTCGGTCATGAGGTTGATCACGAAGTGCCCGCGGCTGACGTCCTTGGCCGGCAGGTTGCTGTCGTCGATCCAGTCGTGGAGTTCCTTGCGCCACGCCAGGTAGGTTTGCAGATAACGTTTGTAGAGCGGGTTCTGGCTCCAGGCCGGATCCGCGAAACGACGGTCATCGCTGGTCGGTAGCAGCTCGGATTTGCCGAGCAGCACGTTCTTGAGTTCCAGTCCGAAATGAGCGACATGCCTGGCGCTGTGAATCGGTTGCTTGATGGCCTGCCTGAGCACCATTCGAGCAGAAGCCAGTAGATCCTTTCCACGCAGTCCAACGACAGGATTCAGCCCCAAGGTGTTTTCCGAGGCTTGACTCTTCAAGTCATCGTTATTCTTGTTACTCATCTACGACGCTCCATTGTCCTGAGACGAGTACCGGGTCCTGCTGTGTAGTCACACAGCCAATGCCAGGTACTACTGCTCGGGGTGACCGTTAATACTGCATCGCTGCTTTTTTAATGCAGAGAGCACTGCAGGGAACTTGCCAGTTCCATTGGTTACCCGAGTTTAATTTTTTTCGCAAGCAGGCCAATCGGCGGCCCTGGAGCGGAGCATTCAAACAGATGAAATTAGAAAATGCCCTCTAAAGAGCAAGAGGCTCGGATTAGAGCATCAGTCTGACGACGGATTCGTTCGGGTCGCGGGTTTTTCCGGCGGCTTTTAGCTCGGCCAGATAATCTTCCCAGAGTGCGTCATAACGTCGCCCCAGCTCGTACAGATATTCCCAGGTGAACAAGCCGCTGTCGTGGCCGTCGTCGAAGGTCAATTTCAGTGCGTACTGACCGGCGGGTTCTACCTTGGTCAGTCCTACGTTGATCTTGCCAAATTGCAGGATGGGTTTGCCGTGGCCCTGGACCTCGGCGGAAGGAGAGTGCACGCGCAAGAACTCGGCGGGCAGGGTGTACTCCTCGCCGGACGCGTATTTGAGCGTCAGGGTTTTCGAGGCTTTGTGCAGCTTGATGTCGGTGGGGATCATGGCCAGATGTCCGTCTTGTGCAGAACCTTGTGGGAGCGAGCCTGTGGCGAGGGGGCTTGCCCCCGTTCGACTGCGAAGCAGTCGTAAAACCGATCACCGCATTCTGATTCAGGATCGCGGTGGCTGGTTTTAGGTGCGCTTCGCGCCCCAACGGGGGCAAGCCCCCTCGCCACAGGCTCGCTCCCACAGGATCTCTATCGCTGTAAGTATGGCTTACAGGATATAACGGGACAGGTCTTCGTTCTGCGCCAATTCGCCCAGGTGGCTGTTGACGTAGTCGGCGTCGATCTGGATCACCTTGTCGTCATGGGCGCTGGCCAGGTCGCCGGCGCTGAACGACACCTCTTCGAGCAGGCGCTCGAGCAGGGTGTGCAGGCGACGGGCACCGATGTTTTCGGTTTTCTCGTTGACCTGCCAGGCGATCTCCGCGATGCGCTTGATGCCGCTCGGCTGGAACTCGATGCCCAGGCCTTCGGTTTTCAGCAGAGCGCAGTATTGCTCGGTGAGCGAGGCGTGAGGCTCGCTGAGGATGCGTTCGAAATCCTCAGGGGTCAGGGCCTTGAGTTCGACACGGATCGGCAGACGGCCTTGCAGCTCGGGCACCAGGTCGCTCGGCTTGCTCAGGTGGAACGCACCCGAAGCAATGAACAGGATGTGGTCGGTCTTGACCATGCCCAGCTTGGTGTTGACGGTGCAGCCTTCGATCAGCGGCAGCAGGTCGCGCTGCACGCCTTCGCGGGACACATCGACGCCACCGGAATTGCCACGCTTGGCGACCTTGTCGATTTCGTCGATGAACACGATGCCGTGCTGCTCGACCGCTTCCAGGGCCTTGGCCTTCAACTCTTCATCGTTGACCAGGCGACCGGCTTCTTCGTCGCGCACCAGCTTGAGCGCTTCCTTGACCTTGAGCTTGCGGGCTTTCTTCTTGCCCTTGCCCATGTTGGCAAACAGGCTTTGCAACTGGTTGGTCATTTCTTCCATGCCCGGTGGCGCGGAGATATCGACGCCGGTCATTTCGGCGACCTCGATTTCGATCTCCTTGTCATCCAGCTGACCTTCGCGCAGGCGCTTGCGGAACAGCTGGCGGGTGTTGGAGTCGGCAGTCGGGGCGTCGTCGCTGCTGAAGCCCATGCGTGCCGGTGGCAGCAGGGCGTCGAGGATGCGCTCTTCGGCGGCGTCTTCGGCGCGGTGGCGAACCTTGACGATTTCCTGCTCGCGCAGCAGCTTGATCGCAGCATCGGCCAGGTCACGAATGATCGATTCGACGTCGCGGCCGACATAGCCGACTTCGGTGAACTTGGTCGCTTCGACCTTGATGAACGGTGCATTGGCCAGTTTGGCCAGGCGACGGGCGATCTCGGTTTTACCGACGCCGGTCGGGCCGATCATCAGGATGTTCTTCGGCGTTACTTCAACGCGCAGCTCTTCAGGCAGCTGCATGCGGCGCCAGCGGTTGCGCAGGGCAATGGCGACGGCGCGCTTGGCATCGTCCTGGCCGATGATGTGGCGGTTGAGTTCGTGGACGATTTCACGGGGAGTCATGGACATAATATTCAGTGGACCTCAAGCAAGAATGAGCCGTGGTGCGATGGCTGCACGGGCTTACTCGGCGCAGTCCTGCTCCTCAATGGTCTGGGTGTGGTTGGTGAATACACAGATGTCGCCGGCGATACCGAGGGCGGTTTCGACGATTTCCCGGGCTGACAGGTCGGTTTTTTTCAGCAGCGCGCTGGCCGCGGCCTGGGCGTAGGCGCCACCGGAACCCATGGCGATCAGGCCGTCTTCGGGCTCAACCACATCGCCGTTGCCGGTGATGATCAGGGAGGCGTCCTTGTTGGCGACCGCGAGCATGGCTTCAAGGCGGCTCAGGGAGCGGTCGGTGCGCCATTCTTTGGCGAGCTCGACGGCGGCGCGCACCAGGTGACCCTGGTGTTTTTCAAGCTGGCCTTCGAAACGTTCGAAGAGGGTAAAGGCGTCGGCGGTGGCACCGGCAAAACCGGCGATGACCTGACCGTGGTACAGGCGGCGAACTTTTTTCGCGTTGCCTTTCATCACGGTATTACCAAGGGAAACCTGGCCGTCGCCGCCCATGACGACTTTGCCGTGGCGGCGAACTGAAACGATGGTGGTCAAGGGAAGAGTCTCCACGCAGCGGGGCGAAAATGCCTTATGCCCATTCATATGGGGGTGCTGGAGTGGATTTCAACTGTAGGACGCGGCGGGGGACGAGCGGTGTGAGTCAGATGGAGTCTGTGGTGTTTACCAGGGCGCCTTCGCGAGCAAGCCCGCTCCCACATTGGAATGCGGTCGAATGTGGGAGCGGGCTTGCTCGCGAAGAACGATGACGCGGTGTCTGGGGCAATCGATCAGCGGCTCTGGCGTTGTTGTAACAACAAATTGCTGAAGCCTGCGCCCGCCAATTGTTTCTGCGCGGTGGTCAGTTGCTCGCGGTTGCTGAACGGACCGACCAGAACCCGATACCAGGTTTCGTCTTTCACCGTGCCGGACTCAACCGCCACGGCCTGGCCCAGCAGGATGATCTGCGCCCGCACCTTGTCCGCATCAGTCTCTTTGCGGAACGAGCCAGCCTGCAGGAAAAACTTCGTCACAGGCGCAGCCTTGACCGGTGGTGCAGGAGGCGGAGTAATCCCGGCCAAGGCAGCCTGGGCCCGTGCGGTGTCGATCTTCGCCGCTTCGGCCGGGGTGACCGGCGTGGTCGGGATGGCAGGCACTTGCGGCGTCGGCAGGGTTTTTTCCGGCACGGCATCCGGCGGCACGATGACTTCCGATTCCGGCAGCAAGGTGTAGAAGTCGTACTTCGGCTTCACCGGTTGCGTCGGGCTCGGCGGGGTCTTGTTGGCCTCGGCGATCTTGCTGGCTTTCTGCTGTTGCTGTTGCTCGACCTTTTCACGCTTGACCGTGTCGCTGCCCTTGCCCGGCTCCAGTTTCATCAAGAACACAAGGAACGCACCGACCGTGAGGCCGATGACCATCCACAACCAACCCGGAATCGGTTGCTTTGCAGGAGCTTGGTAACGGCTGGCGCCACGCTTGGGTGCAGGTTTTTTCTTGGCAGCCAACTTACATACGCTCCAGAGTTTCCAGGCCCAAGAGTTCCAGGCCTTGCTTGAGGGTGCGTCCGGTCAGCGCGGCGAGGCGCAGGCGGCTCTGCATTTGTGCCGGGGTATCGGCGGCGAGGATCGGGCAGTTCTCGTAGAAGCTGGAGAACAGGCCGGCGACGTCGTACAGGTAAGTGCAAAGGATGTGCGGGGTGCCTTTTTCGGACACGTTGTTCAGGATTTCACCGAACTGCGCAAGCTTCGCCGCCAGTTCATGTTCGTGCGCCGCTTCGAGGACGATCTGGCCTTCGACTTCGCTGAAGTCCTTGCCGAGCTTGCGGAACACGCCGGCCACGCGGGTGTAGGCGTACAGCAGGTACGGCGCGGTGTTGCCTTCGAAGTTGAGCATCAGGTCGAAGTTGAAGCTGTAGTCGCTGGTGCGGTGCTTGGACAGGTCGGCGTACTTCACTGCGCCGATGCCCACCACCTTGGCGATGTTGCGCAACTCGGCTTCGGCAAGTTCCGGGTTCTTGTCCTTGACCAGGGTGTAGGCGCGCTCCTGGGCTTCGGTCAGCAGGTCGATCAGCTTCACGGTGCCGCCATCACGGGTTTTGAACGGACGACCGTCCGCGCCGTTCATGGTGCCGAAGCCCATGTGTTCCATTTCCATCGGATGGGTCACGAAACCGGCCTTGCGCGCCACGGCGAACACTTGCTGGAAGTGCAGGGCCTGACGCTGGTCGACGAAGTACAGCGCACGATCGGCCTTGAGCTTGCCGCTGCGGTAGCGCACGGCCGCCAGGTCGGTGGTGGCGTAGAGGTAGCCGCCGTCAGCCTTGACGATGATCACCGGCAGCGGGTCGCCGTCGGCGTTCTTGAACTCGTCGAGGAACACGCACTGGGCGCCGTTGCTCTCGACCAGCATGCCTGCGGCCTTCAAGTCGTTGACCACGTTGATCAGGTCGTCGTTGTAGGCGCTTTCGCCCATCACGTCGGCCATGGTCAGTTTAACGTTGAGCAGTTCGTAGATCTTCTGGCAGTGGGACAGCGAGATGTCCTTGAACTTGGTCCACAGGGCCAGGCAATCGGCGTCGCCGGCCTGCAACTTGACCACCAGGCCACGGGCACGGTCGGCGAACTCTTCGGATTCGTCGAAGCGTTGCTTGGCGGCACGGTAGAAGTTCTCCAGGTCCGACAGCTCGTCGCTGGTGATCGGGTTTTCCTGCAGGTAAGCCATCAGCATGCCGAACTGGGTGCCCCAGTCGCCGACGTGGTTCTGACGGATCACGGTGTCGCCGAGGAACTCCAGCACGCGGGCCACGCCGTCGCCGATGATGGTCGAGCGCAGGTGACCGACGTGCATCTCCTTGGCCAGGTTCGGCGCCGACAGGTCGACCACGGTGCGCTGCACCGGGCCGGCCTTGCGCACGCCGATGTGGGTGTCGGCCAGGGCCGCGTCCAGGCGTGCGGCCAGGGCGTCGGTGTTCTGGAAGAAGTTCAGGAAGCCCGGGCCGGCGATTTCGGTCTTGGCGACATTTTCGTCAGCCGGCAGGGCGGCGATGATTTTTTCCGCCAGGTCGCGGGGCTTCATGCCGGCGGGCTTGGCCAGCATCATGGCGATGTTGCTGGCGAAATCGCCGTTCTTCTTGTCGCGGGAGTTTTCCACCTGGATCGCCGGCGACAGGCCTTCAGGCAACACACCTTCGTTGACGAGTTGGGTGATGGCTTGTTGGATCAGCTGGCGAATGGTGTCTTTCATGGTCTTCTCTTTCGACCGCAGGTGCGGCGGCGCATCATGCGCTGGTGGAAAAACTGGGCATTATCCGTTGCGAAGACGGGCTTGCCAACCTTAGCAGGCAGGATGTGGATGTGTGGTGACAATTAGGGCCTCTTCGCGAGCAAGTCGAATCGTCGCACCGCCGCTCCCACAGGTTTTGAGGTGGATACAAAATTTAGTTCCACCCGAGAACCATTGTGGGAGCGGGCTTGCTCGCGAAAGCGATCTCAAAATCAATATAGATCTACGGGGTCGACATCCAAGGACCAACGCACCGCCCGCCCGCTCGGCATCTGCTCCAGCACCAGCAACCAACTGGCCAGCAATCGATGCAAGGGTGCTCGCGCCGTGGCCTGTACCAACAGCTGTGCACGATAACGCCCGGCCCGGCGCTCCATCGGTGCCGGGACCGGTCCCAATAACTCGATCCCGGTCAGATTCTGCTCGGCCAGCAAACGCTCCGCCTCGCTGCAAGCCTCATCCAGGAAGCCTTCGGCCTGACCCGGTTTATGCGCCTCGGCCCGCAGCAGCGCCAGGTGCGCAAACGGCGGCAGACCGGCCGCGCGGCGTTCGCTCAAGGCCTGTTCGGCAAAGGCGAAATAGCCTTGCTCGGTCAATTGCACCAGCAGTGGATGGTCGGCCAGGTGCGTCTGGATAATCACCTTGCCCGGCTCCTCGGCGCGACCAGCGCGGCCGGCGACCTGCACGATCAATTGAGCCATGCGCTCGCTGGCGCGGAAGTCACCGGAGAACAGGCCGCCGTCGGCGTCGAGGATCGACACCAGCGTCACCCGTGGAAAGTGGTGACCTTTGGCAAGCATCTGCGTGCCGATCAGGATGCACGGCTGGCCTTTTTGAATGGTCGCGAACAACTGGTTCATCGCATCCTTGCGCGATGTGCTGTCGCGGTCGACCCGCAGCACCGGATAGTCCGGGAACAGAATCGCCAGGCGCTCCTCGGCCCGTTCGGTGCCGGCGCCAACGGGGCGCAGATCGACCTTGTTGCACTTCGGGCACTGGCGCGGCACGCGTTCGACGTAGCCGCAATGGTGGCAGCGCAACTCGCCGTAACGCTGGTGCACGGTCATTCGCGCATCACAGCGCTGGCACTCGGACATCCAGCCACAGTCATGGCACAGCAGGGTCGGGGCGAAGCCGCGGCGGTTGAGGAACACCAGGACTTGCTGTCCGGCGGCCAGAGTCTGGCCGATGGCTTGTTGCATCGGCCCGGAAATGCCGCTGTCCAGCGGGCGGCTTTTCACGTCCAGACGCAGAAAGCGCGGCTGTTTGGCGCCGCCGGCTCGCTCGTTCAAGCGCAGCAGCCCGTAGCGGCCGGTGTAGGCGTTGTGCAGGCTTTCCAGCGAAGGGGTGGCGGAGCCGAGGACAATCGGAATGTTTTCCTGTCGCGCCCGCACCAATGCCAGATCGCGGGCGTGGTAGCGCAAACCTTCCTGCTGTTTATAGGAGCCGTCGTGCTCTTCGTCGATGATGATCAGACCGGGGTTCTTCATCGGAGTGAACAGGGCCGAGCGGGTGCCGATAATGATGTCGGCCTCACCGTCCCGCGCGGCCAGCCAGGCCTCGAGGCGTTCGCGGTCATTGACCGCCGAATGGATCAGCGCGATACGGGCATTGAAACGCTGTTCGAAGCGCGCCAGGGTCTGCGGGCCGAGGTTGATTTCCGGGATCAGCACCAGCGCCTGCTTGCCGGCCTCGAGGGTTTCGCGGATCAACTGCAGATAGACTTCGGTCTTGCCGCTGCCGGTGACGCCGGCCAGCAGGAACGCGTGATAACTGTCGAAGCCGGCGCGAATCGCCTCATAGGCGGCGCGTTGCTCCGGGTTTAGGGGGAGTTCCGGTTGCGCCAGCCAGTGTTCGTGGCGTGCGCCAGGGGCGTGCCGGCGGATCTCGACCTGCACCAGGTCCTTGGCCAGCAGCAAATCCAGGCTGTCCTTGCTCAGCATCAGTTTGCTCAGCAATTGATGGGCGACGCCATGGGGATGTTGGGCCAGCGTGGCCAGGGCTTCACGCTGGCGCGGGGCGCGGGCGATGCGCGGATCGTCGAGGCTGGCCCCCGGCGCGGCGGACCAGAAGCGCTCCTGGCGTGCTTCGGCTAATTCACCCTGGCGCAGCAAAACCGGCAGCGCCCAGCTCAAAGTGTCGCCGAGGCTGTGCTGGTAATACTGGGACGTCCACAGGCACAGCTTGAACAGCGCGGGCGGCAGCGGTGGCGTAGCGTCGAGCAGGGCCAGGGCCGGCTTGAGTTTCTCGACCGGCACTTCGCTGGTGTCGGTGACTTCCACCAGAATACCGATCATCTCCCGTCGGCCGAACGGTACCCGCAGGCGCATGCCGGGGTGCAACTGGGCGCGCAGGACGCCGGCCGGAGCGCGGTAGTCGAACAGGCGGCGCAGCGGCGAAGGCAGGGCGAGGCGCAAAATGGCGTCGGGCACGCGGGGGGATCTCGATTAGCAGGCAACAAAAGAAGGAGTGGACGCAGATCAATTGTGGGAGCGGGCTTGCTCGCGAAGAAGGAGTGTCAGTCAACGCATTTATCGCCTGACACACCGCTTTCGCGAGCAAGCCCGCTCCCACATGGGAATGCGCTTGAGGCCGGGAGCCTAGCAGACGGTCGGTCTCAGGGACAGCTTGCGTGATTGGCATTGTCTGGTAGAATCCGCGGCCTAATTACGTGCGGTATTCAACAATAGTGTTGGGTGGCGGCACGCTAGCCTGAGGAAGACACCATGAAAGCTGATATCCATCCAGAATACCCAGCAGTTGCTGTTACCTGCAGCTGCGGCAACAAGTTCGAAACCCGTTCGACCTTCGGCAAAGCCCTGGCGATCGACGTTTGCAACGAATGCCACCCGTTCTACACCGGTAAGCAGAAGACTCTGGACACTGGCGGCCGCGTACAGCGCTTCGCCGACCGTTTCGGTGCTTTCGGCGCGAAAAAGGCCTAAGGCCAATCAACTTGGGAAGCCGTTGCGGTTTTTCCATGCTGATGAAGAAGGCGTCCCTCGCGGGCGCCTTTTTTATGTCCGCGATTTGGCTATCCGGCGCCCAGGCATTTTGCCCGACACCCAGCGGCCTGGCGCCTGTCGCGGTGCAGCGGGTGGTGGACGGCGACACCCTGCGCCTGAGCGATGGCCGCAGTGTGCGCATGATCGGCTTGAATACGCCGGAACTGGGCAAGAATGGCCGTTCCGACGAACCGTTCGCTGTGGTCGCGCGCAAGCGACTCGAAGCCTTGGTAGCGGCTAGCGACGGTCAGGTTGGTTTGCTGCCTGGCAAAGAAGGCAAGGACCATTACGGCCGCACCCTGGCTCATGTCTACGGTGCCGATGGCGCCAACCTCGAAGCGCAAATGCTCGCCGAAGGCCTGGGTTTTCAGGTGGCCGTGGCGCCGAATGTCGATCTGGTCACCTGTCAGCAAGCTGCAGAAACCAGCGCTCGACAGGCCGGGCTCGGTGTATGGCGCCAGTCGCCTGTACTGAAGGCGGAGCAGATCAGCACTTCCGGGTTCGCCGTGCTCAGCGGTCGTGTGAGCAAGGTTCAACGCAATCGCGGCGGGGTTTGGATCGAGTTACAGGATTCGGTTGTATTGCGCGTTGCACCCAATCTGCTGGGGCGGTTTGATGCGGGCTTGCTGGAAAGGCTCGAAGGCAAGCAGATCGAGGCGCGCGGGTGGGTACTGGATCGTTCGCGACGTGGCGGACTGAAAGAAGGTCAGGCGCGCTGGATGTTGCCCTTGACCGACCCGGCGATGTTTCAAGTCGTGCAGTGATAAAAAATTGTAGACATTTTTTGCGCTGATTGTGAACAGTCTAACCCTTGTATGCCGTGGCTCTTGGCCCAAAGTCGTAGGGCCGGGCGCTTGACAGGGGTGACCAGTCAGTCTTGTGGGGACTTTGCGAGGCGCGTATCCTCGCTGACCAGTCTGTCCAACAGTAAAAAGCGGAATGCCAAAATGTCTGATCTGAAAACTGCCGCTCTCGAATATCACGCCAATCCTCGTCCAGGGAAGCTGAGTGTCGAGCTCACCAAGGCCACTGCTACCGCTCGCGACCTGTCGCTGGCCTACAGCCCGGGCGTAGCCGAACCAGTACGCGAGATCGCCCGCGATCCTGAACTGGCCTACAAGTACACCGGCAAAGGCAACCTGGTTGCAGTCATTTCCGATGGCACCGCGATTCTCGGTCTGGGTAACCTCGGCCCATTGGCTTCCAAGCCAGTGATGGAAGGCAAAGGCGTACTGTTCAAGCGCTTCGCCGGCATCGACGTTTTCGACATCGAAGTCGACTCCGAAAGCCCGCAAGCCTTCATCGACACCGTCAAGCGCATCTCCATCACCTTCGGTGGCATCAACCTGGAAGACATCAAGGCACCAGAGTGCTTTGAAATCGAGCGCGCTCTGATCGAGCAGTGCGATATTCCGGTATTCCACGATGACCAGCACGGCACCGCTATCGTGACCGCCGCCGGCATGATCAACGCCCTGGAAATCGCTGGCAAAACCCTGCCGGAAGCCAAGATCGTCTGCCTGGGTGCCGGCGCTGCCGCCATCTCCTGCATGAAGTTGCTGGTGAGCATGGGCGCCAACATCGAAAACATCTACATGGTCGACCGCACCGGCGTGATCCACTCCGGCCGTGACGACCTGAACCAGTACAAGGCTGTGTTCGCTCACGCGACCGACAAGCGCACCCTGGCTGACGCCCTGCAAGGCGCTGACGTGTTCGTAGGCCTGTCCGGCCCGAACCTGCTGAGCGCTGAAGGCCTGCTGTCGATGGCGCCTAACCCGATCGTGTTCGCCTGCTCGAACCCTGATCCGGAAATCTCCCCGGAGCTGGCGCACGCTACCCGTAGCGACGTGATCATGGCCACCGGTCGTTCCGACTACCCGAACCAGGTCAACAACGTACTGGGCTTCCCGTTCATCTTCCGCGGTGCCCTGGACGTTCGCGCCAAGCGCATCAACGAAGAAATGAAAGTGGCTGCGGCCAACGCCCTGCGTGAACTGGCCAAGCTGCCGGTGCCTCAGGAAGTGTGCGACGCCTACGGCGGCATCAAGCTGGAATTCGGTCGTGAGTACATCATTCCGAAGCCAATGGATGCCCGTCTGATCACCCTGATCTCCGATGCTGTGGCCAAAGCTGCCATCGAGACCGGCGTGGCGACCCTGCCGTATCCGAAGAACTACCCGCTCAAAAGCGTGGATGACGTGTTCAACGGCTAAGCCGTTGTAGCGCTTCAACGAAAAGCCCCGGCTTGTGAGAGTCGGGGCTTTTTTGTGCCTGAAGGTTTTGTGGGGTTTTTGATGGCCTCTTCGCGAGCAAGCCCGCTCCCACATTGGACGAGGGTGAGTACAGGTTTGTGTTCGCCTCCAATCCTGTGGGAGCGGGCTTGCTCGCGAAGAGGCCGGGTCGGCCAACATCAAAACCGGCAGGCAATAAAAAGCCCCGCTCTTCTCTCGAAGGCAGGGCGTTTTAATATTGCCGTGATCAGAACAAATCGATCGGCGCCGCTTCATCCGCCGGCAGTGGGCTGCCAGGTGCCAGACCGTTACCCAGCTCGTTCCCGGACGGTGGCGTATCTTCGACCTTGAACAGTTCAAAGTAGGCCCCCGGGGTGCCCGGGCTGGCTGCGCGACCGCTGATCGGATCGACTCGCAGGCTGAGGATGCCTTCGGGCTCCGATTGAGTATGCGGTGGTTTGCCTTTGAGCGCGGCGCCCATGTAGTTCATCCAGATCGGCAGCGCGACGGTGCCGCCGAATTCCTTGCGACCCAGGCTTTCCGGTTGATCGAAGCCGGTCCACACGGTCGTCACGTAATCGGCGTTGTAGCCGGAGAACCAGGCGTCCTTGGATTCGTTGGTCGTACCGGTCTTGCCGGCAATGTCAGGGCGGCCCAGGGCGAGCGCGCGGCGACCGGTGCCGAGCTTGATCACATCCTCAAGCATGCTGTTGAGGATGTACGTGGTGCGCCCATCAACGATGCGTTCGGCCACGGCGGGTGCTTGTGGTGTCGGCGTAGTGCCCGGTGCCTCGCCCGGCGTTGCGTTGACCGTGAAGGCTTGGGCGGTTGGCACGGCAATGCCATCGCTGGCAGCGCCGCCCTGAGGCACGCTCGGCGGGTTGGCGACGAACAGCGTGTCGCCGTTGCGGCTTTCGATCTTGTCGATGATGTACGGGGTGATCTTGTAGCCGCCGTTGGCGAAGGCGCTCCAGCCGGTGGCGATTTCCATGGGCGTCAGGGTCGCGGTGCCCAGCGCCAGGGACAGGTTGGGTGGCAAGTCCTGTTTGTTGAAACCGAAGCGCGTGATGTAGTCGATGGTCTTGCCGACGCCCATCGCTTGCAGCAAGCGGATCGACACCAAGTTGCGCGACTTGTACAGCGCTTCACGCAGGCGAATCGGGCCGAGGAAGGTGTTGGTGTCGTTCTTCGGGCGCCAGACCTTGTCCAGGTACTCGTCGACGAACACGATCGGTGCGTCGTTCACCAGGCTGGAGGCGGTGTAGCCGCTATCCAGTGCGGCGGCGTAGACGAACGGTTTGAAGCTCGAGCCCGGCTGGCGCTTGGCCTGCAATGCGCGGTTGTAGTTGCTCTGTTCGAAGGCGAAGCCGCCCACCAGCGAACGAATGGCGCCGTTCTGTGGGTCCAGGGACACCAGAGCGCCCTGGGCCTGCGGGATCTGGCTGAACTTCAGCGAATTGTCCGGCTGACGCTGCACGCGAATCAGATCGCCGACCTGGGCCACGTCCGAGGGTTGTTTCGGGTTGGCGCCCATGCTGTTGGTGTTCAGGAACGGCCGGGCCCACTTCATGGTGTCCCAGTTCACGTGTTCCTGACCGGTGCGGGTCAGTACCTGCAGGCCGGTCTTGTCGATCTGGGTCACGATGGCCGGTTCCAGGCCGCTGATGATGCGTTGTTTGGTCAGCTCGGTTGCCCAGGCCTCGCGGGTCTTGCCCGGCAGCCGCGACTCTGGCCCGCGATAGCCGTGACGCTGGTCGTAGGTCATCAGGCCTTCGTGGACCGCGGTGTTGGCCAGCTCCTGGAGGTCGCTCGGTACCGTGGTCGTGACGCGGAAGCCTTCGGTATACGCATCGCTACCGTAACGCCCGACCATTTCGGCACGGGCCATTTCGGCGATGTACGGGGCGTTCACTTCCGGGGTCGGCACGTGATAGCTGGCGTTCAGTGGCTCGTTGACTGCAGCGGTGTAGTCGGCCTCGCTGATTTTTCCGAGCTTGTACATGCGCCCCAGGATCCAGTCGCGACGCTCCTTGCTGCGCGCCGGGTTGGCCAGCGGGTTGAAGCGCGACGGCGCCTTGGGCAGGCCAGCGATCATCGCCATCTGCGCCAGGCTGACATCGCGGATCGATTTGCCGTAATAGACCTGCGCCGCCGCCTCGATGCCGTAGGCGCGGTTACCCAGATAGATCTTGTTGACGTACAGCTCGAGGATCTCGTCCTTGGTCAGCTGCTGTTCGATCTGCAGGGCCAGCAGGATCTCGGTGGTCTTGCGTGAAAAGCTGCGTTCGCTGGTCAGGAAGAAGTTCTTCGCCACCTGCATGGTGATCGTGCTGCCGCCGGACTGGATGTGTCCGCTTTTGACCAGTTGGGTCGCGGCACGCATCAGGCTGCTCGGATCGACGCCGTAGTGGTTGGCGAAATTGTCGTCTTCAGCACTTAGTAACGCATTGATGAAATTGGGGGGAATGTCGGCGAAACGGATCGGTGTACGGCGCATTTCGCCAAATTCTGCGATCAACTTGTTATCGCTGCTGTAGACCCGCAAAGGGATCTGCAACTGGATGCTTCTCAGCGCCTCCACGGACGGTAGTCCGGGACTAAGGTAAAGGTACGCCCCGCTCAGACCCAGAAGGAGTCCGCAGAAAACCGCGACGATGGACCAACCGAAAAACTTCAGCAGACGAATCAAGGCTTTTGGATATCCAGGGTAAAAAATGAATTGGGCAACAGGGTTCAGGCTAATCGAGAACGACCCGCGCTTGAGCAAAAGCGGAAAAAAACGCTGGGCATTATAAGCATTTTTCTGATCGGGAGCGTGGCTGGCGCTGCTGTCAAGACGGGTGGATTGAACGCAATGGACATTGCAGAGTCCGTAACTCACGGAAAGTCATAGGGAATTGGTAGTGCCAGGACTCTTCAAGAAAAAATCCAATACGCTGCTGGGAATCGACATCAGTTCCACCTCGGTGAAACTTCTTGAGTTGAGCCGTCAGGGTGAGCGCTACCGGGTCGAGGCCTATGCGGTCGAGCCATTGCCGGTCGGCGCGGTGATCGAAAAGAATATCGCCGAGCTCGAAGGTGTGGGGCTGGCCCTCACTCGCGCGCTGGCCAAGGCCAGAACCGCCCTCAAGAACGTGGCCGTGGCCGTGGCGGGCTCAGCGGTGATCACCAAGACCATCGAGATGGATGCCGGTCTTTGCGAAGACGAAATGGAAAGCCAGCTGAAAATCGAAGCTGACCAGTACATTCCTTATCCCCTGGACGAAGTCGCGATCGACTTTGAAGTCCAGGGCACCTCCGGGCGTAATCCCGAGCGCGTCAACGTGCTGCTCGCCGCTTGTCGCAAGGAAAACGTCGAAGTCCGCGAGGCCGCCCTGGCCCTGGCGGGGCTGACCGCCCGCGTGGTCGATGTCGAGGCCTACGCGCTGGAGCGTTCATTCGAACTTCTGGCCAGTCGACTCGCGGTTTCCGAGAAACCTTTGACGGTCGCAGTGGTGGACATCGGCGCCACCATGACCACCCTGAGCGTGCTGCACAACGGGCGGATTATCTACACCCGCGAACAACTGTTCGGCGGTCGGCAACTGACCGAGGAAATCCAGCGTCGCTACGGCCTGACGCTGGAGCAGGCGGGGCTGGCGCAAAAGAAGGGCGGGTTGCCGGATGACTATGCCGCTGAGGTCTTGCAGCCATTTCGAGAGGCGCTGGTGCAGCAGGTGTCGCGCTCGTTGCACTTCTTCCTTGCTTCCGGCCAGTACAGCGCCGTCGACCATGTCCTGCTGGCCGGCGGTACGGCGTCGATCCCGGGGCTGGACCGTTTGATCGAGCAGCAATTGGGCACGCCGACCCAGGTCGCGAACCCGTTTTGCGAAATGACTCTGGGCAGCAAGGTCAATGGCGCTGCCCTGGCGAGTGATGCCCCGGCGTTGATGATCGCCTGCGGTCTGGCCCTCAGGAGCTTCGACTAATGGCACGGATCAACCTTTTACCCTGGCGCGAGGAGCGACGTGAAGTCCGCCGCAAGCGCTTCCTGCTGGTCCTGGTGGCGGCAATGGTGGGCGCGATGGGGGCGGTGCTGGTTGCGAACCAGGTCATTAGCGGTGCCATCGACCAGCAAGTCGCCCGTAATGATTACATCGGCAAACAAGTCGCCGTGGTCGATGAGCGAATCAGCCAGATCAATGATCTCAAGGCGCGCCGTCAGCAATTGGTCGAGCGCATGGGTGTCATCCAGGGCCTGCAAGGCAATCGCCAAATCAGCGGGCGAATATTTGACCAGTTGGCGCGAGCCCTGCCCGATGGCGTGTATTTCACCGAAGTGAAAATGACCGCAAAGACCTTGTCCATCACCGGTGCCGCACAATCCAACAACCGCGTTTCAGAATTGATGCGCAACCTCGAGGCATCAGACTGGTTCGATGCGCCGAGCCTGACCGAAGTCAAGGCCACGGCTGCCGGCCAGTTGGAACAGGCAAACGTCTTCCAGTTGACCGTCCGCCAGACTCAACCCGCAACACCGGAGGGGGGCAAATGAGTCTGTCCGAATGGTTCGAAGGGCTGCGCAAGATCGACATCAATGATCTGGATACCAGCAACATGGGTTCCTGGCCGCCGGCGATCAAGTGTCTGGTGGCCGCCTTGCTCGTGTTTTTGGTGCTGGCCTTTGGCTATAACTTTTCCACCCGCGACCTTGTGAGCCAGCTCGATCTCAAGCGCGAGGAAGAGTCGACACTCAAGGAGCAGTTCGCCAGCAAGGCCCGCATGGCGGCGAACCTGGATCTCTATACCCGGCAGTTGAAAGAGATGGAGAACACCTTCGTCGTGCTGTTGCGGCAATTGCCCAGCGATACCGAAGTGCCCGGCCTGCTCGAAGACATCACACGTACGGGCCTCGACAGTGGCCTGGAGTTCGAAGAGATCAAGTTGCTGCCGGAGGTGGCCCAGCCGTTCTACATCGAACTGCCGATCCAGATCACGGTCACCGGGGAATACCACGACCTGGCCACCTTCGTCAGTGGTGTGGCCGGGTTGCCACGAATCGTTACCTTGCACGATTTCGATCTGGCTCCTGTCAGCCCTGAGGGTGGTCCGAAACTGCGCTTGACCATCCTCGCCAAGACCTACCGCTACAACGACAAGGGACAGCATCAATGAGCCCGGCACGTAGTTTTTCGGTGGTGGTATTGCTGTCTGCCCTGTCCGGTTGTGGCGGGGGGGATGACTACACCGATCTGGACGCGTACATGAACGAAATGCGCCTGCACGGGCCGGGGAAGATTGAACCAACGCCAGTATTCCAGTCTTACCCTGCATTCACTTACAACGCGGCGAATCTGCGCAGCCCGTTTTCGCCGCAGATCAGCACCGATCTGGCGGCCCGGCGGCGGGGTTCGGGTAACGTCAAGCCCGACCCGGGTCGGGTCAAGCAATACCTCGAAGGCTTCAACATCGAGCAGTTTGAAATGGTCGGCACCCTTTCCAATGCAACGGGCTCCTATGCCCTGCTGCGCGGGGCGGGTGGGGTGCACCGGCTGAAAGTCGGCGATTACCTGGGGCGTAACCACGGACGGATCGTTGCGATCAGTGGCTCTCAAGTCGATATGGTTGAAATTGTCCCCGATGGTCAGGGTGCGTGGCTGGAGCGTCCCCGGACCATCCCTTTGAAAGAGCACTCATAGTGGAACTCCAATAATGAACAGGATTCTTTCCACCGTCGGCCTTTCGCTATGGATAGCGTTGTTGTCGCCGATGGTACAAGCGGCCAATCTCAAGGCGCTGGATGTCGCAGCGCTGCCGGGTGACCGTGTCGAGTTGAAGTTGTCGTTCGATGCGCCGCCCCCGGTGCCCCACGGCTACACGACGGATTCGCCAGCCCGGATTGCCCTGGATTTGCCGGGTGTCGCCAGTCAGCTGGCGAGCAAGACTCACGATCTGGGCAGTGGAAATGCCCGAAGTGCGACGGTGGTGGAAGCCCGGGACCGTACGCGATTGATCATCAACCTGACCCAGCCGGCCCCGTACGACTCGCGAATAGAAGGTAACAATCTGCTGGTTGTTGTCGGGCAGGGAGTCAAACCGTCGATATCCAGGCCGGCGGCGGTAGCAACGCCGGTTCCGGCACGAGCCGTTGCGACGGCGGGCAAGGCCATTCGGGGTGTGGATTTCCAGCGGGGGACCCAGGGCGAAGGCAACGTGGTGATCGACTTGTCGGATCCATCGATTGCGCCCGACATACAAGAGCGCGAAGGCAGGATCATCGTCGGATTTGCCAAGACCTTATTGCCCGAGCGATTGCGCGTGCGCCTGGACGTGAAGGATTTCGCCACGCCCGTGCAGTTCGTCAATGCCAGCGCGAGCGGCGATCGAGCCACCATCAGCATTGAGCCCGGCGGCACGTTCGATTACTCGACCTATCAGACTGACAATAAGCTCACGGTCAGCGTTCGCCCGGCGACGGTCGACGAACTGCAAAAACGCAATGCCGGGCAACAGGCCTACAGTGGCGAGAAGCTATCGCTGAA
Organism: Pseudomonas sp. BF-B-30; assembly: GCF_019956305.1. Lineage (NCBI taxonomy): Bacteria > Pseudomonadati > Pseudomonadota > Gammaproteobacteria > Pseudomonadales > Pseudomonadaceae > Pseudomonas > Pseudomonas sp. BF-B-30. The sequence continues at coordinate 33,049 of NZ_JAHBDG010000018.1, forward strand.
CTTCCAGGACATCGATGTGCGCTCGGTGCTGCAACTGATCGCCGATTTCACCAACCTCAATCTGGTGGCCAGCGACACGGTCCAGGGGGGAATTACCCTGCGCTTGCAGAACGTGCCGTGGGATCAGGCGCTGGATCTGGTGCTGAAAACCAAGGGGCTGGACAAGCGCAAGGTCGGCAATGTCCTGCTGGTTGCGCCGGCCGATGAAATTGCTGCCCGTGAGCGTCAGGAGCTCGAATCGCAGAAGCAGATTGCCGATCTGGCGCCGTTGCGTCGGGAGCTGTTGCAGGTCAATTACGCCAAGGCGGCGGATATCGCCAAGCTCTTCCAGTCGGTGACCAGTGCCGAAGCGAAACCCGACGAACGGGGATCAATCACCGTCGATGAACGCACCAACAACATCATTGCCTACCAGACCCAGGACCGGCTGGATGAGCTGCGCAGGATCGTCACGCAGCTGGATATCCCTGTGCGTCAGGTGATGATCGAGGCGCGCATTGTCGAAGCCAACGTCGACTATGACAAAAGCCTCGGGGTGCGCTGGGGTGGTTCGATACAGAACAAGGGCAACTGGAACACCTCCGGCGTCAGTAATGGACTCAATGGGTCATCGACCATTGGCACGCCCGGCAGTACCAGCACCAACTCACCGTTCGTCGACATGGGCGTAGCCAACAACACCTCGGGAATCGGCATCGCCTTCATCACCGATAACGTCTTGCTGGACCTGGAGCTGACGGCCATGGAGAAAACCGGCAACGGGGAAATCGTCTCGCAGCCCAAGGTGGTCACGTCCGACAAGGAAACCGCCAAAATCCTCAAGGGCACGGAAATTCCCTATCAGGAAGCCAGTTCCAGCGGCGCGACTTCGGTGTCGTTCAAGGAGGCGTCGCTGTCGCTGGAGGTGACGCCGCAGATCACGCCCGACAACCGGATCATCATGGAAGTCAAGGTGACCAAGGACGAACCGGACTACCTGAACAAGGTTCAGGATGTACCCCCCATCAAGAAAAACGAAGTCAACGCCAAGGTCCTGGTCAACGATGGCGAGACCATCGTCATTGGTGGTGTTTTCTCAAATACTCAGAGCAAGGTTGTAGATAAGGTGCCATTTCTTGGCGATGTGCCGTATCTTGGCCGCCTTTTCCGGCGTGATGTGGTTTCGGAGAAAAAATCCGAGCTGTTGGTATTCCTCACTCCGCGTATCATGAATAATCGGGCGATTGCTGTGAGTCATTGATTCTGTGCGAAATTTGATTCTTGTTGGACCGATGGGGGCTGGAAAAAGCACCATCGGCCGGTTGCTGGCCAAAGAGCTGCGCCTGCCATTCAAAGATTCCGATAAGGAAATTGAATTGCGCACGGGCGCCAATATCCCTTGGATCTTCGATAAGGAAGGCGAACCGGGTTTTCGTGATCGCGAGCAGGCAATGATTGCCGAGCTGTGCGATTGCGACGGTGTGGTGCTGGCGACAGGCGGGGGCGCGGTTATGCGCGAAGCCAATCGTCGGGCACTGCATGCCGGTGGGCGGGTGGTTTATCTGCATGCGTCAGTCGAGCAGCAGGTCGGCCGCACGTCCCGCGACCGCAATCGGCCATTGCTGCGCACCGCCGATCCGGCCAAGACCCTGCGGGATCTGCTGGCGATCCGCGATCCGCTTTATCGGGAAATTGCCGACCTGGTGGTCGAAACCGATGAGCGGCCGCCACGAATGGTCGTACTCGACATTCTAGAGCGTCTGCAGCAGTTGCCACCCCGTTAAAGCGCCGCGCGAAATGCGCTATCCTCGGCGTCCCGCCATGACCGTTCGAGGTTGTGGCGGATGGCTACCGAACGGCGTCACACCAGCAGAGGCCGTGGATATTCGTTAACTCAAGGCAGTACGCCTGATTCCATCTTCACTGTGGGGACACATGCAGACACTCAAGGTCGATCTAGGCGAGCGCAGCTACCCGATTCATATTGGCGAAGGTTTGTTGGATCAGCCCGAGCTGCTGGCCCCGCACATTCGCGGACGGCAAGTAGCGATCATCTCCAACGAGACTGTTGCGCCGCTCTATCTCGAGCGTCTGACCCGCAGCCTGGCGCAGTTCTCGGTGATTTCCGTGGTACTGCCCGACGGCGAAGCCTTCAAGACCTGGGAAACCCTGCAACTGATTTTCGACGGTCTGCTGACCGCCCGGCATGACCGCCGCACCACGGTGATCGCCCTTGGCGGCGGTGTGATCGGTGATATGGCCGGCTTTGCCGCCGCCTGCTACCAGCGCGGCGTCGATTTCATCCAGGTTCCGACCACGCTGCTGTCGCAGGTCGACTCCTCGGTGGGCGGCAAGACCGGGATCAACCATCCGCTGGGCAAGAACATGGTCGGCGCCTTCTATCAGCCGAACGTGGTGCTGATCGATACCGCCAGCCTCAATACCCTGCCGGCGCGCGAGCTGTCCGCCGGGCTGGCCGAAGTCATCAAGTACGGGCTGATCTGTGATGAGCCGTTCCTGACCTGGCTCGAAGACAATGTCGATCGCCTGCGCAATCTGGACCAGCAAGCCCTGACCTATGCCATCGAGCGTTCCTGTGCGGCCAAGGCGGCAGTGGTCGGTGCCGATGAGAAAGAGACAGGCGTTCGTGCCACCCTGAACCTAGGCCACACTTTTGGCCACGCCATTGAAACCCACATGGGCTATGGTGTGTGGCTTCATGGTGAGGCAGTGGCTGCTGGCACCGTAATGGCGCTGGAAATGTCCGCGCGCCTCGGCTGGATCAGCGAGCAGGAACGCGATCGCGGCATTCGTCTGTTCCAGCGTGCGGGGCTGCCGGTCGTTCCGCCAGAAGAAATGACAGAAGCCGATTTCCTCGAACATATGTCCATTGACAAAAAAGTGATCGACGGTCGTTTACGCCTGGTGCTGCTGCGCCACATGGGTGAAGCGGTGGTGACCGACGATTATCCGAAAGAGGTTCTACAGGCCACGCTGGGGGCAGACTACCGCGCCCTGGCTCAGCTTAAAGGTTAATAAGAACACAATGACTAGTTTGCATGCCGACGAGGCCTTCCTCGGCCATTACCAGTTGAGTCATGACCCTTTTGCTCCACGGGTGCCTGGCTTCAAATTTTTCCCGGCCCAGCGCAAACCCGTGCTGGGACAACTGCATCACCTGGCCCGTTACAGTCAGTTGCTGCTGGTGGTCACTGGCCCAGAAGGCAGTGGCAAGACCCTGTTGCGTCAGGCTCTGGTCGCCAGCACCAACAAGCAATCGGTACAAAGCGTGGTGGTTTCTGCCCGCGGTGCCGGCGATGCGGCCGGGGTATTGCGTCAGGTGGCCCAGGCGTTGAACGTCGGCCAGGCTGATGCCGACGCTATTCTGGCCCAGGTGGTGCAGCTTGCACTGACCGGGCAGGAAGTCTATCTGCTGGTCGATGACGCCGAACAACTCGACGAGTCCGCCCTTGAGGCTCTGATGGTCCTGGCTGCCGGTGCGCCGGAAGGCCGCCCGCATGTGTTCCTGTTCGGTGAGACCTCGCTGATTGCTCAGCTTGAGGCTTTGCATCTCGAGGAAGAGCGTTTCCACGTCATCGAGTTACAGCCCTACACCGAAGAGGAAACCCGCGAATATCTGGAGCAGCGGCTCGAAGGCGCTGGTCGCGGTATCGAACTTTTCACCGCGGATCAGATCTCTGATATTCACGAAAGCTCCGAAGGTTGGCCTGGCAGCATCAATCAGGTCGCCCGCGATGCAATGATCGAAGCCATGATCGCCAGCCGCTCAGCGGTCAAGCGTCCAAAAATGGGGTTCAATATGCCGAAGAAACACGTGTTGGCGATTTCCGCCGTGGTCGTGGTCGCGGTAGCTGCCGCCTGGTTGATTCCAGGTCGCAACAAGGCACCGACCACCGGTGCGCCGGCCAATGAACAGGCGCAACTGCCGCTTGGCCAGGGTCAGCCAACAGCGAATGGCGGCGCTCCGGCCGTAGAATTCGCTGGCAACACGCAGCCGATGCCATTGCCGTTGGTCGGTAACTCGCAACCGGTGATGCGCGGTCCGCTGGCTGAAGCGGCAGGTGGCATTACCGAAGGTGACGACGGGGTGCCGGTTGAAGGCTCCAGCGCCACTCCGCCGACCGTGACCACCACTGCGCCGCCTGTGGGCGTTCCTGCCGGCCCTGCGCCGACACCAGCGGCCAAGCCGACGCCTGCGCCGACTCAGGTCGCCACCGCCAAGCCAGCGCCTGTACCAGCGCCTGCTCCAGTGGCCAAGCCTGCACCAGCGCCAGCCAAGCCAGCCGTTGCTGCGGCGGCCAAGCCTGCCGAGAAACCGGCTCCGGCGGCCAAGGCCGCTGGCGGCACCTGGTACGCCGGACAGGCACCGGGTAACTATGTAGTGCAAATCCTCGGCACCAGCTCCGAAACCGCCGCACAAAGCTTCGTCAAGGAGCAGGGCGGCGAGTACCGTTATTTCAAGAAAGTCCTCAATGGCAAGCCGCTCTACGTGATCACCTACGGCAACTTCGCCAATCGTGATGCAGCCGTTTCCGCCATCAAGGCCTTGCCAGCGAAGGTTCAGGCTGGTAAACCTTGGCCTCGCACTGTCGCCAGCGTCCAACAGGAACTGGCAACAACTCGCTGAAGATTCGGCGGCCTTACCCAGGCCGCCTCTCCAAGCACCTCAAAATTTCTACAAGTGCGCGCAACCTTCCGGGCTGCGTGCCTTGTGGTGTCTGCGTCACAGTAGTCTTTGAGTCGTTGCGGTCAGAATTAAAAAAAGTTTTGACTAGCACAGCAGATCGCTTTAAACCTTTCACAAATGCGACATAGATTTGCGACATTTCGTCGTCAAATTTGTGAGCCTCTGTGTCGGTGTGTACAATGACCTCCCTTTTGCCCCCGCAAAGCCGGCGTACGTTCGGCGCGGTTGGTAAGTGGTTGAATTGAAAAGAAATTTGCTTCGCGAGAAGCAGCCTGGTGAGAAAGTGTCTATGAAAGCAGGTCTGTACCAACCAGATGAATTCAAGGATAACTGCGGTTTCGGCCTGATTGCCCATATGCAGGGCGAGCCCAGTCATACCCTTTTGCAAACGGCCATCGAGGCCCTGACCTGCATGACCCACCGCGGTGGGATTAATGCCGACGGCAAGACCGGTGACGGTTGCGGTCTGCTGATTCAAAAGCCGGACGTGTTCCTGCGAGCCATCGCCCAGGAAACCTTCGGCGTCGAAATGCCCAAGCAATACGCTGTGGGCATGGTTTTCTTCAACCAGGACCCAGTCAAGGCCGAAGCCGCTCGCGAGAACATGAACCGCGAGATCCTGGCCGCCGGTCTGCAACTGGTCGGCTGGCGCAAAGTGCCGATCGACACCAGCGTCCTCGGTCGCCTCGCCCTTGAGCGCCTGCCGCAGATCGAGCAAGTGTTCATCGGTGGTGAAGGCCTGAGCGATCAGGACATGGCCGTCAAGCTGTTCACCTCCCGTCGTCGCTCGTCCGTGGCCAATGCCGCCGACACCGACCACTACGTCTGCAGCTTTTCCCACAAGACCATCATTTACAAAGGCCTGATGATGCCGGCGGACTTGACCGCCTTCTATCCGGACCTGAGCGATGAGCGCCTGCAAACCTCGATTTGCGTGTTCCACCAGCGCTTCTCCACCAACACCTTGCCGAAATGGCCACTGGCTCAACCGTTCCGCTTCCTGGCGCACAACGGCGAGATCAATACCATCACCGGCAACCGCAACTGGGCCGTGGCTCGTCGCACCAAGTTCACCAACGACTTGATGGACCTGGAAGAACTCGGCCCGCTGGTCAACCGCGTCGGTTCCGACTCCTCGAGCATGGACAACATGCTGGAGCTGATGGTCACCGGTGGCATCGACCTGTTCCGTGGCGTGCGGATGATCATTCCGCCTGCGTGGCAGAACGTCGAGACCATGGACCCGGATCTGCGTGCGTTCTACGAATACAACTCGATGCACATGGAACCGTGGGACGGCCCGGCCGGCGTGGTAATGACCGACGGTCGCTACGCGGTGTGCCTGCTCGACCGTAACGGTCTGCGTCCGGCGCGTTGGGTCACCACCAAGAACGGTTTCATCACCCTGGCTTCGGAAATCGGCGTCTGGAACTACCAGCCTGAAGACGTGATCGCCAAGGGCCGCGTTGGCCCGGGCCAGATCTTTGCCGTGGACACCGAAACCGGTCAGATCCTCGACACCGATGCGATCGACAACCGTCTGAAGTCCCGTCACCCGTACAAGCAATGGCTGCGCAAGAATGCCCTGCGCATCCAGGCGACCATGGAAGACAACGACCACGGTTCGGCGTTCTACGACGTCGATCAGCTCAAGCAATACATGAAGATGTACCAGGTCACGTTCGAAGAGCGCGATCAGGTGCTGCGTCCGCTCGGCGAGCAAGGCTACGAAGCCGTAGGCTCGATGGGCGACGACACGCCGATGGCCGTGCTGTCCCAGCGCGTGCGCACGCCGTACGACTATTTCCGCCAGCAGTTCGCGCAGGTGACCAACCCGCCGATCGACCCGCTGCGTGAAGCCATCGTCATGTCGCTGGAAATCTGCCTCGGTGCCGAGCGCAACATCTTCCAGGAGTCGCCGGAACACGCCTCGCGCGTGATCCTCAGCTCGCCGGTCATTTCTCCGGCCAAGTGGCGCTCGCTGATGAACCTCGATCGCCCAGGCTTCGAGCGCGCGATCATCGACCTCAACTACGACGAAAGCGTCGGCCTCGAAGCGGCAATCCGCAACGTGGCCGATCAGGCTGAAGAAGCCGTGCGCGCCGGTCGCACCCAGGTTGTGCTGAGTGACCGTCACATTGCTCCGGGCAAGCTGCCAATCCACGCTTCCCTGGCTACCGGCGCCGTGCACCATCGCCTGACCGAGAAAGGCCTGCGTTGCGACTCCAACATCCTGGTGGAAACCGCGACCGCTCGCGATCCGCACCACTTCGCCGTGTTGATCGGTTTCGGCGCCTCTGCCGTTTATCCGTTCCTGGCCTACGAAGTGCTGGGCGACCTGATCCGTACCGGTGAAGTGCTGGGCGACCTCTACGAGGTGTTCAAGAACTACCGTAAAGGCATCACCAAGGGCCTGCTCAAGATCCTGTCGAAGATGGGCATCTCGACCATCACCTCCTATCGCGGAGCACAACTGTTCGAAGCGATCGGCCTGTCCGAGGAAGTCTGCAACCTGAGCTTCAAGGGCGTGCCGAGCCGCATCAAGGGTGCGCGTTTCGTCGACATCGAAGCCGAGCAGAAAGCGCTGGCCACCGAAGCCTGGAGCCCGCGCAAGCCGATCCAGCAGGGTGGTTTGCTGAAGTTCGTCCACGGTGGCGAGTACCACGCCTACAACCCGGACGTGGTCAACACCCTGCAAGCCGCTGTGCAGCAGGGCGACTACAGCAAGTTCAAGGAATACACGTCGCTGGTGGACAACCGTCCGGTGTCGATGATCCGCGACCTGCTGAAAGTCAAAACCCTCGACACTCCATTGGATATGAGCGAGATCGAACCGCTGGAATCGGTGCTCAAGCGCTTCGACTCCGCCGGTATCTCCCTGGGCGCCCTGTCGCCGGAAGCTCACGAAGCCCTGGCCGAAGCCATGAACCGCCTCGGTGCGCGTTCCAACTCCGGCGAAGGCGGCGAAGACCCGGCGCGTTACGGCACCATCAAGAGCTCGAAAATCAAGCAGGTGGCGACCGGTCGTTTCGGTGTAACCCCGGAATACCTGGTCAACGCTGAAGTACTGCAGATCAAGGTTGCCCAAGGCGCCAAGCCAGGCGAGGGCGGTCAACTGCCAGGCGGCAAGGTCAACGGCCTGATCGCCAAGCTGCGTTATGCAGTGCCGGGCGTGACCCTGATTTCGCCGCCGCCGCACCACGACATCTACTCGATCGAAGACTTGTCGCAGCTGATTTTCGACCTGAAACAAGTCAACCCGCAGGCGCTGGTCTCGGTGAAGCTGGTAGCGGAAGCGGGCGTCGGCACCATCGCCGCCGGCGTGGCCAAGGCCTACGCGGACTTGATCACCATCTCCGGTTACGATGGCGGTACCGGTGCATCGCCGCTGACCTCGATCAAATACGCGGGCGCTCCGTGGGAACTCGGCCTGGCCGAAACCCACCAGACCCTGCGTGGCAACGACCTGCGCGGCAAAGTCCGGGTACAAACCGACGGCGGCCTGAAAACCGGCCTCGACGTGATCAAGGCGGCAATCCTCGGCGCTGAAAGCTTCGGCTTCGGCACTGCGCCAATGATCGCCCTGGGCTGCAAATACCTGCGCATCTGCCACCTGAACAACTGCGCCACCGGCGTCGCGACCCAGAACGAGAAGCTGCGCAAGGATCACTACATCGGTACCGTCGACATGGTGGTGAATTTCTTCACCTACGTCGCCGAAGAAACCCGTGAGTGGCTGGCCAAGCTGGGCGTGCGTTCCCTCGAAGAACTGATCGGCCGTACCGATCTGCTGGAAGTCCTCGAAGGCCAGACCGCCAAGCAGCATCACCTGGACCTGACTCCATTGCTGGGCAGCGACCACGTGCCGGCGGACAAGCCGCAGTTCTGTGGCGTTGAACGCAACCCGCCGTTCGACAAGGGCCTGCTGGCCGAGAAAATGGTCGACATGGCCACTTCGGCGATCAACGACCTGAGCGGCGCCGAATTCGACCTGGATATCTGCAACTGCGACCGTTCCATCGGCGCGCGGATCTCCGGCGAAATCGCGCGCAAGCACGGTAACCAGGGCATGGCCAACGCGCCGGTCACGTTCCGCTTCAAAGGCACGGCCGGGCAGAGCTTCGGCGTGTGGAACGCCGGCGGCCTGCACATGTACCTCGAAGGCGATGCCAACGACTACGTCGGCAAGGGCATGACCGGCGGCAAGCTGGTGATCGTTCCGCCGAAGGGCAGTGTCTACCGCACTCAGGACAGTGCCATCATTGGCAACACCTGCCTGTACGGCGCCACTGGCGGCAAGCTGTTTGCCGCCGGCACCGCGGGCGAGCGTTTCGCCGTGCGTAACTCCGGTGCCCACACCGTCGTGGAAGGCACTGGCGATCACTGCTGCGAGTACATGACCGGTGGTTTCGTCTGCGTACTGGGCAAGACCGGTTACAACTTCGGCTCTGGCATGACCGGCGGTTTCGCCTACGTGCTCGACCAGGACAACACCTTCGTTGACCGGGTCAACCACGAACTGGTGGAAATCCAGCGGATCAGCGGCGAGGCGATGGAAGCCTACCGTAGCCACCTGCAACGCGTGCTGAACGAGTACGTCGAGGAAACCGACAGCGAGTGGGGTCGTGAACTCGCCGAGAACCTCGATGATTACCTGCGCCGTTTCTGGTTGGTCAAGCCGAAGGCTGCCAGCTTGAAAACGTTGCTTTCCAGCACCCGTGCCAACCCGCAGTGATATGCGCCTGAAGAGTTTGATGAGGTTTTAAAATGGCTGAACGTCTGAATAATGACTTCCAGTTCATCGAGGTCGGGCGCAAGGATCCGAAGAAGAAACTGTTGCGTCAACGCAAGAAAGAGTTCGTGGAAATCTACGAACCCTTCAAACCCCAGCAGTCGGCCGACCAGGCCCACCGCTGCCTGGGTTGCGGTAACCCGTATTGCGAATGGAAGTGCCCGGTGCACAACTTCATTCCCAACTGGCTGAAACTGGTGGCCGAGGGCAACATCCTCCAGGCCGCCGAGCTGTCGCACCAGACCAACACCCTGCCGGAAGTCTGCGGCCGGGTGTGCCCGCAGGACCGTCTGTGCGAGGGTGCCTGCACCCTCAACGACGGCTTCGGCGCGGTGACCATCGGTTCGGTGGAGAAGTACATCACCGACACCGCGTTCGCCATGGGCTGGCGCCCGGACATGTCCAAGGTCAAGCCGACCGGCAAGCGTGTCGCGATCATCGGTGCGGGCCCGGCGGGCCTGGGTTGTGCCGACGTGCTGGTGCGCGGTGGCGTGACCCCGGTGGTGTTCGACAAGAACCCGGAAATCGGCGGTCTGCTGACCTTCGGTATCCCCGAGTTCAAGCTGGAAAAGACCGTGCTGAGCAATCGTCGCGAAGTTTTCAGCGGCATGGGCATCGAGTTCCGCCTCAACACCGAGGTGGGCAAGGACGTGACCATGGAGCAACTGCTCGAAGAATACGATGCCGTATTCATGGGCATGGGCACCTACACCTACATGAAGGGCGGTTTTGCCGGTGAAGACCTGCCGGGCGTGTACGACGCCCTGGACTTCCTGATCGCCAACGTCAACCGCAACCTTGGCTTTGAAAAGTCGCCGGAAGATTTCGTCGACATGAAAGGCAAGAAGGTTGTGGTACTCGGCGGCGGCGACACGGCGATGGACTGCAACCGTACGTCGATCCGCCAGGGCGCCAAGTCGGTGACCTGCGCCTATCGTCGTGACGAAGCGAACATGCCGGGCTCGCGCAAAGAGGTGAAGAACGCCAAGGAAGAAGGCGTGAAGTTCCTCTACAACCGCCAGCCGATCGCCATTGTCGGTGAAGACAAGGTCGAAGGCGTGAAGGTGGTCGAGACCCGTCTCGGCGAGCCGGATGCCCGTGGCCGTCGCAGCCCCGAGCCGATCCCGGGCTCCGAAGAGATCATCCCGGCCGACGCCGTGGTTATCGCCTTCGGTTTCCGTCCGAGCCCGGCACCGTGGTTCGAACAGTTCGAAATCCAGACCGACAGCCAGGGCCGCGTGGTGGCGCCTGAGCAAGGTCAGTACAAGCACCAGACCAGCAATCCGAAGATCTTTGCCGGTGGCGATATGGTTCGCGGTTCTGACCTGGTGGTGACGGCGATCTTCGAAGGCCGCAATGCGGCTGAAGGGATCCTGGATTATCTGGGCGTGTAACCACTTTCCAGAAATGGAATGCAGTCCAAATGTGGGAGCGGGCTTGCTCGCGAAGAGGGAGTGTCAGTCGACAGTTTTGTTGCCTGACACACCGCATTCGCGAGCAAGCCCGCTCCCACAGTTGTTTCGTGGTATTGCGAAAACCGCGTTTACATTGCGACAAATTGACCTGATAGACAAAAGGCTGACCTGCATCCGTGCCTTTTGCGTCGCGCTCTGAGAAAATGCCCTCACTTTTTTTCCGGATGCCGACATGACTGCCCTGAAGAACGACCGTTTCCTGCGCGCCCTGCTCAAGCAACCCGTAGACGTCACCCCCGTGTGGATGATGCGTCAGGCCGGTCGCTACCTGCCTGAATACCGCGCCAGCCGTGCCAAGGCCGGTGATTTCATGAGCCTGTGCATGAACCCGGCGTTCGCTTGCGAAGTCACGATGCAGCCGCTCGACCGCTATCCACAACTGGACGCGGCGATTCTCTTCTCCGACATCCTGACCATCCCCGATGCCATGGGCCAAGGCCTGTACTTCGAAACCGGTGAAGGTCCGCGCTTCAAGAAAGTCGTCAGCACCCTGGCCGACATCGAGGCCCTGCCGATTCCTGATCCGCACAAAGACCTGGGCTATGTGATGGACGCGGTCAGCACCATCCGCCGCGAACTGAACGGCCGTGTGCCGCTGATCGGCTTCTCCGGCAGCCCATGGACACTGGCCACCTACATGGTCGAAGGCGGTTCGTCGAAAGACTACCGCAAGACTAAAACCATGCTCTACGACAATCCGCAAGCCCTGCACCTGCTGCTGGACAAGCTCGCGCAGACGGTCACCAGCTACCTCAACGGCCAGATCATGGCCGGTGCGCAAGCGGTGCAGATCTTCGACAGCTGGGGCGGCGCCCTCTCGGCGGCGGCGTACCAGGAGTTCTCCCTGGCCTACATGAAGAAAATCGTCAGCGGCCTGATCCGCGAGCACGAAGGCCGCAAGGTGCCGGTGATCCTGTTCACCAAGAGCGGCGGTCTGTGGCTGGAAAGCATCGCCGACGCTGGTGCTGATGCACTGGGCCTGGACTGGACCTGCGACATCGGCAGCGCCCGCGCCCGTGTCGGCGACAAGGTCGCACTGCAAGGCAACATGGACCCGACCGTGCTCTACGCCAAGCCGGAAGCCATCCGCGCGGAAGTCGGGCGTATTCTGGCCAGCTACGGCAAGGGCAGCGGCCATGTGTTCAACCTCGGCCATGGCATCACGCCGGAAGTCGATCCGGAACACGCTGGCGCCTTCCTGCGCGCGGTGCATGAGTTGTCGGCGCAGTATCACGAATAGCGATTGCCCGTTTCGACAAAGCCTGTCCCGCCTCGTGCCGGACAGGTTTTTTTGTGCCGTTCAAAAGCTCAATCGATAAAGCATCACTTGTTGTAAGAATGTTTTCTTTCTTTGTCGGATCGAGGAATGGAGAGACTGTTCCTGCCTCGTTCGGCGATTACTCCTACATAGAATTTTCTTCCACCCCCGTAAGGTTCCAGGCCCTTGTCCGGCGTATCGCCGAACAATCACGAAGTGAACAGGGGCGCCCACAAGGCGCCCTGTTTTCGATAAGCAGTCTGGAATACATCATGAAAATCAAGTTTGAAAAGAGAAGTGCATTAACCGCCTGCACTTCATCGATGATCCTGTTATCGGCAATGCTGGCCTCTCAAACCGTTTCCGCCCATGGCTATCTGGAAGTGCCGCCTTCGCGCGCGCTGGCTTGCCAGAAAGGCTTGAACACCAACTGCGGTGGCGCCCAGTACGAGCCGCAGAGTGTTGGTGAAACCTTCAAAGGCTTTCCGGCCGGCGTCGGCGGTGCTCCCTTGCAGGGACCGGTCGATGGCAAGATCGCCAGCGGTGGTCACTCGCTGTTCTCTGCCATGGATGCGCAGTCCGCCACCCGTTGGCACCTGACGGAAATCAAGGACCGCAACATCGATTTCCAATGGCGTTACACCGCGGTTCACCCAGCCACCAAGCACGAGTATTTCATTACCCGCAACGGCTGGAACCCGAATGAGTCGCTCAAGCGCGCCACCTTTGAAAGCACGCCGTTCTGCACCGTCGACGGCGGCAATCAGCGTCCCGAGTCCAGTGACAAGCACAACTGCACCCTACCGGCAGACAAGTCCGGCCATCACGTCGTCCTGGCCATCTGGACTGTCGGTGACACCGATGCAGCGTTTTACAACGCGGCAGACGTGAACATCCTGGCCGAACCGGATCTGCCGGGTGGCTGGTCCTCAGTGGGCAGCATTGCACCATCAGCCGCGTTGCTGGTGGGCGACAAGGTCAAGGCCCGCGCGTTCTCCGCCAATGGCGAGAGCCCGGACTATAGCGTCGAAATCAGCATCGACAACGCTGAAGAAGGGTCGCCGCAAAACTGGTCGTTCAAGCTGGCAGAAAAAATCAACCAGACCCACACCCTCGTTCGCGCCGGTATCCGTGACGAGAGCGGTAATGTCGAGCCGGTCAAAGGCGCCAACAGCCTTTACGCACAAAAAGAAAGCGGGGTAGTCCGCTACGAAGTGCAGCTGGACATGAAGGACGACGCCGCTGCGCGCATGTCGGTGGCCTCGCAGCAAGCCGAATACGTTCTGGATAAAGGCCGGGCCAAGGTCGAGTTCAGCATGACCTCGAACCGTCCGATGAACGTCGAAGCGACCTTGCTCGACCAGAACAACAAGCCGGTAGGCACCACGTCGGCACAAGTGGCCAGCGGCTCCACCTGGCTGTCCATGGATGTACGCAGCAACCCGGGTGCGCACACCCTGACCCTGGTCGGCACCACCCTGGATGGCCGCACCACCCGTCAGGACACCCAGACCACCCAACTGACTGGCGAAGGTGCCGGCGTCGAATACGATTTCGTGTTCCCTGAAGGCCTCGGCGACTACACCGCCGGTACCAAGGTTCTGCAACCGAAGACCAACGAAGTCTTTGAGTGCAAGCCATTCCCCGAGTCGGGTTACTGCAAGCAGTACAGCCCCACAGCCAACGGTTTTGAACCAGGTGTCGGTGCTCACTGGCACATGGCGTGGAACAAGTTGTAAGTCCCCCTTGTAGCACTTCAGGCGATCGGTAGCCGATCGCCTGAAGCTTTATTCTTCTGACGTTGATCGAGTTGAAAATGACTGTTTCGGGTTATTCCAGACAGCGCGTGCTGCTGCATTGGTTGTCTGCCGCGGTGATCCTGTGGACCTTGCTGTCTGGTTTTCTTGTGGCCGGTTTCGAGGTGTCAGCGCACATCAAGGAGTCGGTTGCGTTCTTCAATGTTTCGCTGACGACAGTGTTCATACCGTTTTACCTGTGGCGCCTGTTTCTGTTTTTCACTCATACCCGTTTTTCGGGCATGAAGTCGTTGTCGCTTGTCGAAGTGCTCGCATTGTTTGCCCACGCATTGATTTACCTCTTCGTCGGTGCCGTTCTGGTGACCGGCGTGTTGATGATGGATCGCCCGATCGATGTATTCGGGGTGATCGAGATCGATCAGCCGTTAAGCGATCCACAACTGATCGCTCTGTTCGTCACGGTTCACACGTGGGTATGTGTGGTGCTGTCGCTGCTGCTGGTCGCGCACATCGGCGCCGTCATCGTGCATGAGGCCTGCAACCACCGGGTGCTGCGACGGATGTCTTTGCGCCTGTGTGGCAAGCCTGGGTCCGGGCGACTTGAGTGAGGCCATGGTGATGTTTTCGCGCGAACGCTTGACCGGACTTGCCTTGCTTTTGAGCAAGGCGAGCCTGCTGGTTGTGCCGCTGGCCTATGGGGCGTTCCTGGGCTGGCAGGAGTGGCGCTATCGCGAACAGTTGGTGCTGCCAGCACCGGTCGAAACCTCGCGAACCGCTCCCGTACCCCGTCAAGCGCTCGACGCAACGGCGGTTGCAACGGTGCTCGGTCTGACGACGGGTGCCGAATTGCTGCCGAGCGCGGAACCGCTGACCTTGAAGGCAAGCTTCGTCGTCACTCACGGCTTGTCCCGGGTGTTGCTGGCAGACTCGCAAGGCGCGCGCATCTACCAGGTCGGCGAGCGCTTGCCCGGTGGCAGCATCTTGCGTCGCGTTGAGCCCGATCACGCGGTGTTGTGGAGCAAGGGCCGAGAGGCATTGTTGACGCTCCAGCCTCCCGTCACGGGTTTCCTGCAACGGCTCGCCCCCCACGGCAAGCCGCAAGTGCCGAACGTTTCTCCGCGTTTTTTTAGCCCGCTTGCCGGGCCGACAGAGTGATCAACTTCATGAATAGCTTTCTCGGTGCACAAGCACTGCGACCGGTGCTTTTTTTCGTCGCCATGGCGCTAACGCTTTCCCACGGCACACTTCAGGCCGAGGAAGAAAAATGGCAACTGGCGATGAACAACGCAGAGCTGCGCGACATCGTCGAAGAGATCTCCAACATTCTGGGGACCACCGTGGTACTGGACCCCAAAGTCTCCGGTCGAATCACCGTCATGTCCCGGCAGGCCCTCGATCGTGAAGGGGTGCGCCGGTTGTTCTATTCGGTGCTCGATGCCCATAACTTCACAGTGATCGATGAGGGCGACCGGATTCTCATCACCCCGGTTGCCGAGGCCAGGACACGGGCCGGCCAGGGCACGGTAAAAACCACCACGGCGTCGCAGTTCGTAACCGAAGTCATCGGCTTGAACACCGGTAGCGCCACCGATATTGCCGGGTTGGTGCGGCCATTGGTCTCTGCCAATGGTTATGTTGGCCCCTCGGTGTCGGCCAACGCGTTGGTACTGACCGATACGGCTGCCAATGTTAAGCGCATCGCCCGGGTGATCCGTGAGCTGGATTCCGGTCAGAACAACCTGCATGCGGTGGTTCAGCTCAAGCATGCCCAGGCGGGCGATGTCGCGCCGGTAATCGAGGCCACCATGGGCAAGCGCAATGCCGAGTCAGCCATACAGGTGCTGGCCGACACCAGGACCAATCGCCTGATTTTCATCGGTCCGCCGGTCGTCCGCCAGCGCTTGATCGAGCTGGCCCGAGGTCTCGATACGCCGGCCACCACGACCCTCGACAATGCCCGGGTGATTCGCCTGCGTCACAGCGATGCCAAGCAGTTGGCCGAGATTCTGGAGTCGATGGGGCAGGGCAGAAAGCAGACTTCCGTCGTCGGCAGCGCCAAGGACACGTCTGGCGGTGCAAGCTTCATGATCAAGGCCGACGAAAGCCAGAACGCGCTGGTGCTGATCGCCGAACCCGCGCAGGTGCGGACCATCGAAAACATCGTGCGTCAGCTGGACCAGCCACGGGCCCAGGTGTTGATCCATGCCGCCATCGTCGAAATCTCCGGCGACATCGCCGAGGCCGTCGGCGTGCAGTGGAACCTCAACACGGGTGACGCCAAGGGCTTCATCAACTTTCCCGGCACCGACATTCCGATCATCGGCGGGCTGAAGTTCGACGAGAAAAGATCGGCGCCGGAAGGGGCGATCCTGCAACTGGGCGGCGACCGCTTCGGTGCGCTGGTTTCGGCCCTGGCCAGCAACACCCACAGCAACCTGCTGTCCACGCCAAGCCTGTTGACCCTGGACAATCAGGAAGCCGAAATCATCGTCGGCCAAAACGTGCCGTTCAAGACCGGCTCCTATGCCACCAACAGCAACGGCGCGGAGAATCCGTTCACCACCGTCGAGCGCAAGGACGTCGGCATCAGCCTGAAGATCAAGCCTTACATCAACGAAGGCTCGACGTTACGCCTGGAGGTCGAGCAGGAGGTGTCGGACATCGCGCCTTCGGTGTCGGGCATTGATTCCTCGGACCTGATCACCAACAAGCGAGCGCTCAAGAGCACCATCCTCGCCGACGATGGCGAAATCATCGTGATCGGCGGCCTGATCAGGGACAGCGTGCGTACCCAGAAAAGCGGCGTGCCGCTGTTGCGGGACATTCCCTACCTCGGCGCGATCTTCCGCTGGAGCCGCGACACCCAGACCAAAAGCAACCTGATGGTGTTCTTGCGCCCGACCATCGTGCGCAGCAAGGAAGACCTGTCCCAGGTCAGCCAGCAGCGTTACAACGCGCTGCGTGACTTGAGCAAATCAGGGGCAGGGGAAAACAACTCGTTGTTGCTGCCATCCGAGGCGCGCGGGTTGTTCGAACCGGCCACCGACGCGCCAATATTCGATTTGCGCGGCAAGGCGCAGTGAATCCATGAGCGAACTCTGCGAGCAATTGCCCTTCGGCTTCGCCCGGCGTTTTGGCGTGTTGCTGGAGCATGACGGCGACGCCCTGCGCCTTGCCCTGCGTAGTGATGCGCCGCTCACCGCATTGGCGGAAGCGCGCCGGGTGTGCGGACGGGCGTTGCCATTTCAAATCGTCGGGGCCGATGAGTACGCCTCGCGCCTGGCGGCGGCCTATCGCGAGGGGCGCAGTGCGGTGGAGCAAGTTGCCCAAGGGCTGGACGAAGAACTGGACTTGCTCAGCCTGGTCGATCAGGTTCCGCAAACCGCCGACCTGCTGGAGCAACAGGGCGACGCGCCGATCATTCGCCTGATCAACGCGCTGCTCGGTGAAGCGGTGCGTGAGCATGCCTCGGATGTGCACCTGGAAACCTTCGAACAGTACCTGTCGGTGCGTATGCGGGTGGATGGCCAACTGCGTGAAATGCTCAGGCCCAAGCGCGAACTGGCGACACTGCTGGTGTCGCGGATCAAGGTCATGGCGCGCCTGGACATCGCGGAAAAACGCGTACCCCAGGATGGGCGAATGGCCTTGCGCCTGGCCGGGCATGAAGTCGATGTGCGGGTCTCGACGCTGCCTTCGGCCCACGGCGAACGGGTGGTACTGCGTTTGCTCGACAAGCAGGCCGGGCGCCTGGATCTGCACCGGCTGGGCATGCCGGACGATATCCTCGCGGCCCTGCGCCATCTGTTGGGCAAGCCCCACGGTATTGTGCTGGTGACCGGGCCGACCGGTTCCGGCAAGACCACCAGCCTGTACGCCGCCCTGAGCAGCCTGAACGACCAGACCCGCAACATCCTGACGGTCGAAGACCCGATCGAATACCACCTGCCGGGTGTCGGCCAGATGCCGGTCAATCCGAAGGTCGACATGACCTTCGCCCGGGGCCTGCGGGCGATCTTGCGCCAGGACCCGGACGTGGTGATGGTTGGCGAAATCCGTGACCGCGAAACAGCCGAAATCGCTGTCCAGGCGTCCTTGACCGGGCATCTGGTGCTCTCGACCTTGCACACCAACAGCGCGGCCGGCGCGGTCACGCGGCTGGTAGACATGGGCGTCGATGCCTATCTGCTGGCGTCCTCGCTGGTGGGCGTTCTGGCCCAGCGTCTGTTGCGCACCTTGTGCCCCCATTGCAAGGTTTCGTACCTCGCCGATGCGGCGGCCTGCCAGCGTCTTGGGCTCGACACGAGCACGCCGCACACCCTGTTCAAGGCCTCGGGCTGTGAACAGTGCCAGCACGGTTAACGCGGACGCATCGGGATTTATGAACTGATCAGCGTCACACCCGCCGTCTCGGCGTTGATCCATCAGGGCGCCAGCGAGCAAATCCTCGTCGACGAAACGCGCAAGGTCTCGCGCAGCCTGTTCCAGGACGGGCGCCAGCGGGTGCTGGAAGGATTGACCAGTCTCGATGAGTTGCTGCGTGTGACCCAGGAGAACTGACCGGTGCCGACCTTCGACTACCGCGCCCGCGATGCCCAGGGACGATCCTGCAAGGGACGGCTGGAGGCCGATGGGCCCCGCCATGGGCGACAGTTGTTGCGTGAACGTGGTTTGTGGCCGCGTGTCTTGACCGAGGTCAGGGGCGGCGGTGCGGGTCAGCAGTCGCGAGGTGGACGCCTGAGTGCTGCTGATCTGGCGTTGTTGACGTTGCAACTGTCAACGCTGGTTCAGGCCGGACTGCCCCTGGAGGAAGCGCTCGATGCGGTGGCGAAGCAGAGCTCGAAGCGCAAGGTTGCGAGCTTGCTCTGGGCGGTCAGGAGCCGGGTGATGGAAGGCCACGCACTGGCCTCGGCATTGGGGCAGTTTCCCAGGGCCTTCCCCGAGTTGTTTCGCGCCACCGTGGCCGCCGGGGAACGCTCGGGGCATCTGGGCCATGTGCTGGAGCAACTGGCGGCCTACACCCAGGCCCGCCAGGCCTCGCGGCAAAAGATCCAGATGGCCCTGGTGTACCCGTTGATCCTGATGTTGGCCAGCCTGGCAATCGTCGGTTTTCTGCTTGGTTATGTGGTACCGGATGTGGTGAAGATCTTCGTCGACAGCGGACAGCCGTTGCCCTGGCTGACCCGGGCGCTGATTGGCGTGAGCAACGGCCTGCGCAACCATTTCCTGTTGTTGATGAGCGTGCTGGCGACGCTGTTCGGCCTGTGGCGCTGGAGCTGGCAGCAGCCGCAGTGGCGTCTGCGCTGGCATCGTTGGGTGCTGAATGCGCCAGTCCTCGGTGAAGTGCTGCGTGCCATGGAAGCCGCACGGTTTGCCAGCACCCTGGCAATCCTCGGCAAAAGTGCCGTGCCGTTGGTGGACGCCCTGGAAATTGCTGCCGCGGTCATCGGCAACCTGACCATCCGCGCGCGGATGGTCGATGTCGCCCGCTCGGTCCGCGAAGGCGCAACGCTCACCCGTGGCCTGGAGCTGAGCGGTGACATCCCGCCGATGATGCTGCACATGATCGCCAGCGGCGAACGTGCCGGCGAACTCGACCGCATGCTGGCCCGGGCCGCCGAACAACAGGAAAACAGCCTCGCCGCGCGCATTGCGCTGGTGGTGGGCCTCTTCGAGCCGGCCATGCTGGTGTTGATGGGCGGCGTCGTGCTGCTGATCGTCATGGCCATCCTGCTCCCGATTCTCAGCCTCAACCAATTGGTGAATTGATCCATGCAACCTGTCCGCAAAAACCTTTCCCGCGCGCAACGCGGTTTTACCCTGATCGAAATCATGGTGGTGGTAGTCATCATCGGCGTGCTGGGGGCTATCGTGGTGCCACAGTTCATGAGTCGCCCCGATCAAGCCAAGGTCACTGCCGCCAGAATCGATATTCAGGCCATCGCCACAGCCCTGGAAATGTATCGCCTCGACAACGCCCATTACCCATCGACCCAGCAAGGCCTGGAAGCGCTGGTCAAGCGCCCCTCCGGACTGCCCGTGGCGCGTGGCTGGAACCCTCAGGGCTACCTCAAGAGCATGCCGGTCGACCCGTGGAACACGCCTTATCAGTACCTCAACCCGGGTGTACGGTCGGTAGACGGCACTTACGACCTGTATTCCCTGGGCGCCGATGGCGTAGCGGGCGGCGAAGGGTTTGCCGCCGAAATCGGCAATTGGGGCCATTGATCCGTGGGTTACCGCTGTCGGGGGTTTACGTTATTGGAACTGATGATCGTGATTGTCGTGGTTGGCGTCTTGCTGGGCATGGTGAGCTTTGTCGGTGGGGGCAGTCCCGCGCGCGAGGTCAGGCAGGAAGCCGAAGCGATGGTTCAGGTGATTCATCAGTTGCGTGAGCGTGCGGTGTTCGAGGGCCAGGAGTATGGCTTGCGGCTGAGTGCCCGTGGCTACCGGCTGATGCATCTGGGAGTTCGTGGGTGGGAGCCGGTGAAGGAACTGACTGACTGGCCCCTGAGCGTGCGAGTACGTTTGCAGCAGGACGGCTATGCGGTAGGGCTGGACGCCGAAGAAGGACCGCCGCAGTTGCTGTTGCTCAGCAACGATGAAACCAGTGCCTTCACGCTGACATTCGAGTCCGGCAACAGGACCTGGTTGAGCCTGTCCGGCGATGGCATCGGCGAGGTGGCGATCGATGGCTAGCCGGTCATCCTTGTCGTCCATGGGAGGCTTCACGCTGCTGGAAATCATGGTGGCCCTGGCGGTCTTCGCGACACTGGCGGCAGCCGTGCTGTCGGCCAGTCAATATGCGGTGAAACAGCGCAACGCCGTCGAGACACGGCTGTTCGCGGCGTGGCTGGCGGATAACCGGTTGAACGAGCTACGCCTGCAATCCGGCCTGACGGCCGGCCAGCAACAACAGGTCGTGTCCATGGATCAGCGCGACTGGGTGCTGCAACAGCACATCAGCGTCACCCGCGATCTGCGTTTACTCCAGGTCGACATTCAGGTCAGCCCGGCGAACAGTGCGCACGCGTTGTATCGTGCCAGTGGCTGGATACCCGCGAGCCATGAGTAGGCAGTGTGGGTTCACCTTGCTGGAGCTGGTCATCGCCATGGCCATCTTCGCCGTGCTGGGGCTGGCCAGTTGGGGCTTGTTCGATAGCGTGCTGCGAGTGCAACAGGGCACGGCGGCCCACGAGCGAGAGCTGAGGAACCTGCAACGAGCGATGGCGGTGATCGAGCGGGATCTGCTGCACGTCGCTGCGCAGCCGATGGTGCTCGCACCGCCGCTTTTTCAGTTCCAGCGCAGTCACTGGCGCAATCCTCTGGACCAACCGCGCAGTGAGCGCCAGATACTGACCTATCGACTCGAAGGCAGCGTGCTGTGGCGCGAAAGCCAGGGCGAAGGTACGGAGTTCGTGCAACGGCAAAGACTGCTCGAAGGCGTTCGTGAGTTGCGCTGGCGTTTGTTCGACAGCCAGTCCGGCTGGGTCGCTCATTGGTCGGCCGGGCAGGATACGAAGGCGCTCATGGCGCTGGAGGTGCAAATCTCGGCCGGGCGCTTCAAATCGATTCGTCGGGTGTTGCCAATGCCGGGTGCATTGCCATGAACGGGCGCCAACGCGGCATTGCGTTGATCAGTGTATTGCTGGTCATGAGCCTGGCGCTGCTGATCACCGGCGGCTTGTTGCGCAGCCATCACCTTTCGCTGCAAAGCAGTGGGCAACAGTTGCTGCAGATGCAGCTGCGGCAGCTCGCATCGGACGGGGAAACCTGGGCGTTGTTGCTGTTGCGCGACGCGTTACAGGACGCGGAAAAACCCGTCGAGCGGTTTCAAGGCTGGACGGCCATGGCGCCAGGTTTCGACGTTGAAGATGCGCAGATCCGAATCGATATCGATGATCTCGCCGGGCGCTTCAATCTCAATGCGTTGTTACGCCAGGGGCAGGTGGATCAGGTCACCCTCAACCGTTGGGCGCGTCTGCTCGAACTGCTCGAACTGCCTCCTCTGCAACTGAGCCAGGTGGGACCGCTGGAGGAACTGAGCCAGCTGCGCTTGCTGCCTGGCATTGACGCTCGCCTGCTGCAGCGGCTGGAGCCCTGGGTGGCACTGCTGCCCACCGAAACCGCCTTGAACATCAACACTGCGCCGGCGCTGCTGTTGAGAACACTCGGCGAGGTGGACGCCGCGACCGCCGATGCGCTGGCGCATCAGGCGGCAACCACGCCCTGGGCGAGCGTCCAGGCGTTTACCCAGGACCCGCTGCTCTCCGGGCAGGGCCTGAGCAATCACGGACTTGGTACCCAAAGCCGCTGGTATCGGATAAGGGTGCAGGTGACCCGGGACGGGCGCGAACTGCGCCTGGCCACGGATGTCGGGCACGACCCCAAGGCTCGACAGCTGACGGTGCTGCAACGACGTTTTCTTCCCATGAGTAGCCACGAGAGACCGCGATGAACACTTGGCTTTACCTGACCGCCGAGGGGCAGGACGCGCCATCCGGCCTCTGGCCCTGCGTCCTGTGGTCGCCAACCTGTCAACGTCAGCCGATGCCACTGAATCAGGCGGCCTCGGCATTGCAGGGGCAGGCGGTCGATGTGCTGCTGCCCATGGAACTGTGCAGTTGGGTTCGCAGCGAGCCATGGCCTTCGCGACGCAGGCCCGAAGCCCAGGCCATGGCTTACGCCGTGGAAGATCAACTGAGTGAAGCGCTGGAAGTTGTGCATCTGAGCGTTGGCGCTCGTGATAGTGACGGCTGCTACCCGGTCATGGTCATTGGTCGCGAACGGTTGGCCACCGTGCTCGACTTGCTGCGCGAGGCGGGTATTGAGGTGCGCGGGGTGTTCGTCGATGCCGATCTGTTGTCCGGCGATCAGCCGTGCGGCGCCTGGTGGTTCGGGCGCTGGTTGTTGGGTGCAGGCCTGTCGGCGCGCCTGGCGATGTCGCAAGACGACCTGACGCTGCTCACTCCGTCATTGCCCAACGACATGCAATGGCTGGATGAGCGTGAGTCCCCCGCCGTCATCGACCAATGCCTGACTCAGCGCCCGACCCGGGCCATCAACCTGCTGCAAGGCGCATTCGCCCCACAGGGCAAGCGTCTGCCCTGGCGTGCCGGCGGGTGGGCGTTGTTGATGCTGGCGCTGTTGACCTGGGGTGCCAGCGAAACGCGGATCCGCTTACTTGACAGCGAAGCCAGCCGCCTCGCAATCCAGAATGAACTGCGATTCAAGGCGCTCTACCCTGAACAGAGCCGCATCGTCGACATGGCCGCGCAACTCAAGGCCCTGCAAAGCCAGCCTGTCGAATCGCAAAACACCCGCATTGCCGGGCTGGTCCGGTTGATTGAGCAGGTGATTGGCGCTAGCCCGGTCGAGGTCCAGCGCATCGAGTTTCGAGCAGGCGAAGGCTGGAAAATCCAGCTGACCTCCAGCGGCTTTACCGAGCTGGAGCAGTTGCGGGAACGCGGGCGACAACAAGGCACGCCCGTCCGGCTCGACAGCGCGAACAAAGCCGCTGACCGGGTGCACGCCACCCTCACCGTGGAGGACGAGGCATGAAGCAGGCATGGCGGCGCATTTCCGTGCGCGAACAGCGGCTGCTGCAGGTATCGGGGGCTTTTTTGTTGGCGGTTGTGGCTTTCAGCCTGATCTGGCAACCGACCCGGCAGCGGCTGGAAACAGTCGAGCGACAGTATCAACAGCAGGCAGGGCTGGCCGCGCAACTGCAGCGGGCGTTACCGCGCAGCCATGTCCCCGTCGACAGCGAAAAACCGCTATCGCTGCGCATCAGCGAAAGCGCTACGGCGGCGGGGTTGGAAATCCGTCAGATGGAGAGTGAAATCGATCTGCTTCGCGTGACCCTCAATGGCAACGCGCAACCCTTGATGCAGTGGCTCGATGGGATCGAGCGCGATGGCGTCGCGCTACAAACCCTGACGCTGGAGAAGCGTGACGATGCCCTGGAGGCGCGGGTGGTGCTCAAGTAGCCGAGGTGTTCTGCGGCAACAACGGTAACTTCGCCAGCTTCAACGCGATCAGCAGCGCAATCACCAGCAGCGTGCCGATGAACAACCCGATCCCGTTCCAGCCGCCCAGGTGCCAGAACACGCCACCCACCGTACCGGCGATGCTTCCCCCGGCGTAGTAGCTGAACAGGTACAAGGACGATGCTTGCCCCTTGGCCCTGGTGGCGCGGCGACCGATCCAGCTGCTGGCCACCGAGTGGGCGCCGAAGAAGCCGAAGGTAAAGATCAGCATGCCGATGATCACCAGCGGCAATGGCGTAAACATCGTCAGGGCGAGACCACCGATCATCAGCGCGATGGTGCTCCAGAGCACTTTGCGGCGGCCGAGTCTGTCGGCCAGCGAGCCGATTTTCGCCGAGCTGTAGATGCCCGACAGGTACACCACCGACAGCAACCCGACGAAGGCCTGTTCCATGTTGTACGGCGCGGCCAGCAGGCGGTAGCCGATGTAGTTGAACAGCGTGACGAACGCGCCCATCAGCACAAAGGCTTCTAGAAACAGTAGCGGCAGACCGGCGTCGCGAAAGTGCATGGTGAAACCGTCGAGCAGGCTGCGCGGATGCAGCGAGCGGGCGCGGAAGTTGCGCGATTCGGGGAGGATTTTCCAGAACACCGCCGCGGCAATCAGCGCCAGGCCACCGATCACCAGCATCGCCGTGTGCCAGCTGACGAAGTCGATCAATACCCCGGTGATCAAGCGTCCGCTCATCCCGCCAATCGCGTTGCCACCGATGTACAAACCCATGGCAAGGCCGATGTGCTGTGGGTGGATCTCTTCGCTCAGGTAGGTCATGGCGACAGCCGCCAGACCGCTCAACGACAATCCGATCAGCGCACGCATCAGCAGCACACCGTGCCAGCTCGGCATCATCGCACTGGCCATGGTGCACAGCGCAGCGGCGAACAGAGCTGCCACCATCACCGGTTTACGTCCGATACGGTCGGAAATCGGGCCAGTGATCAGCAGGCCGATGGCAAGCATGCCGGTGGCGATAGACAGGATCAGGCTGCTTTGCGCCGCGTTGATGGAATACTCGTCGGACAGCAGCGGCATCATCGGCTGCACGCAGTAGAGCAGGGCGAAAGTCGCAAAACCGCCGCAGAACAACGCCAGCACCGTGCGCATGAAGGCCGGGGTGCCTTTTTCGATGTAGATCTCCGCCAGCTCAGCGGCGATAGCGTCCGGCACTGAAGGTGAAACTTCATGGGCGAGTGGGGCGACAGCAGTTTTCACGTTGGACCTCGGAGGGCGCAGCCGGTCAGGCAGTGAAAAAAGCATATAGCTGGCTAATGATTCAATCCAATATATTGTTCGACCTGTTTGATAGCTTTTACGACCTAATTGGGTTTCCATGGAATTGCGTCATCTGCGCTACTTCATCGCCGTCGCCGAAGAACTGCATTTCGGCCGCGCCGCACAAGTGCTGGGTATCTCCCAGCCACCGCTGAGCCAGCAAATTCAGGCGCTGGAACAGGAAGTCGGCGCCCGGTTGTTCGAACGTACCAATCGTCGGGTCGAGCTGAGCGAGGCCGGTCGGCTGTTTCTGGAAGAGGCGCGGCTGGTGCTGGCGCAGGTCGACAAAGCGGCAGATGTCGCGCGACGGGCGCAACTGGGCGAGTTGGGTGAGCTGAAAATCGGCTTCACCTCGTCGGCACCCTTCAACTCGACCATTCCCCAGGCGATTTTCTCTTTCCGCCAGCGCTTCCCCGCAGTGCACCTGAACCTGCGGGAAATGAGCAGCACCCAGGTGGCCGATGCGCTGGTGGACGAGTCGATTGAAGTCGGGATCATGCGCCCGCTCGGGCTGCCGGATTGCCTCAACGTGGTCGAACTGATGCGCGAGCCACTGGTCGCGGTGCTCAGTTCCAAGCACCCCTTGGTAGAGGGCAGTGAGGAGGGCTTGTTCCTGTCAGCCCTGGCGCTTGAGCCCTTTGTGTTTTTTCCGCGCAGCTACGGCAGTGGCCTGTATGCGCAGCTGCTCAGCCTGGCCCGGGACTCCGGCTTCAGCCCGCACTTCGCCCAGGAGGCCGGCGAGGCGATGACCATCATTGGTCTGGTGGCGGCGGGGCTCGGTGTGTCGGTGTTGCCGGCGTCTTATCAGCGGATGCGCATTGATGGCGTGGTCTATCGGCCCTTGCTCGATCCGGCGGCGGTGTCGGCGGTGTGGCTGGTGCAGCGCAAGGATCAGAAGTCGCCGATGGCGCGGGCGTTTGTCGAGTTGCTGACGCGTAAGGTTGAGCCCCTGGCGTAAAAACGCTGATGAATGCTCTATCAACCGGATTAGCCTCTTTGGGAGCCTTGCTTTATCGGCGAGACGAGCCTTTTGTACAATTTGAATTGATGGAATAGATAGGTCGAGAGCGTGATGAAGTACAGCGTGGATAGGGTGAAGTGATTTGGACTGAACCAGTAATTTGTGCTTTCGATAAGCAGCAAGGATGAAATTGTCGTTGAAAAGAGTGCGAATGAAGTTGCAATCAAGCTTGGTGGTTTTCCGGATTTCAGCTGCCTGTACAGGGGGTATTGGCTTAGGGATAACAGTAAAAGCATCGCCAGTAACCCGGTAGTAGCAACAAATGGAATCGCTATCGAGTCCTGGTTGGTCGGGTAGATACCATCGGTGTAATTTGAAAATACTATGTAATAGCTCGTCACACTGGAGAGTACCAATGTCGTGATGTACAACGCCGGATTGCTTGTATTGATCGTTACCATTGTGGTGGGTGTTCCGAGATATCGCAGAAGGTCATGACTCTAACGCGAAACTAAAATTCTGATTGTGGGGCGTTTCCGAAATGACGTGCTCCGGTTTCCGAATGTGTCATTTCTTTGCGGGGCATTGTTTGTGGCGATTTATTGCTCGTAGATATTTCTTTTAATTGCCTTGTTACGGCCAGCGCCGAAACTCTCCGCACAGGTAGCCGAGTTTGCCGCAATGCGGGTTTGAAGGTTAACGGTTGCGCTGTCATTCGCAATGTAGGAGCGAGCCTGCTCGCGATGGACTAAAGAGCGCCGCGTGCATCCAGGAAACACGCGTCATCGTTAACGACCATCGCGAGCGAGCTCGCTCCTACAGAGGATCAGAAGCTTTACCACTGTTTGTGGGACATTTCTGAACAGTCCCGGAGAGGCTACAGCGCCTTGCGGCGCTGCCTACAACTACTCCAGAATCCGCCGGCTTGTGCGCTTTGAGGGCTATCGCTAACTTGATTCGCGTCACTGATGGTCAGTGATCGGGTTTAGCAGCCCGTATCGAAGTAAAGCGCATTTGCGCTCCTGATAGGCAGGTATGTCCATACCTGCCCTTGACGGTAGCTGTGCGCAGGGCGCCTTCGGGCGCGCCGGTTTGCGCTTCGTCCGGTCTGCTAACCTGCGTACAGCTGCCACCCTTTTGATCCGTCGTGATTCGGTGTGGCCGCCACTTTCAGGACGCTGAATCATGACCAATACGCCAAAGTCACCGGACACCGATCCGGACGCGCCACGCCAACCGAGTACCCTCTTCCTCATCGCCCCCGATATCGACAACCACACCCTGCTGGAATACGCCTGCGTGTCGCTGGCATCAGCCAATGTCATGGCGAGTGATTTTGCGAGGAGTCTGAACGGAGCGCAGAGCAATACAATGTTGGGGATTCAGCAGTCGATCATGTTGGGGGAGCTGGCGGTGAATCGGGTGTTGGATAACCTTGATCCACCGTGATCGTCCGGGGAGGCGAGAATCCTTGTAGGAGCGAGCCTGCTCGCGATGGACGTCAACGATAACGCGGGCAGCCTGAATGAACGCGGTGCCCGGACGTTTTTCGCGAGCAGGCTCGCTCCTACAGGGGAAATATTTTAGGTTACAGCCAGCGCTTGAAAATCAGCGACGTATTCACTCCGCCAAACGCAAAGTTGTTGTTCATCACGTACTGGTTGCTCATCTGCCGAAACTCGCCGCGCAGGTAATCGAGCTTGCCGCAGTGCGGGTCGACTTCGTCGAGGTTGAAGGTGTGGGCGTACAGGTCGCGGTTCATCATTTCAATGCTGAACCAGGACTCCAGCGCACCGCAGGCGCCGAGGGTGTGGCCGAGGAAGCTTTTCTGCGAGCTGATCGGCATGTGCTCGCCGAACAGGCTGCTGGTGGCCAGGGTTTCGGCGATGTCGCCCTGTTCGGTCGCGGTGCCGTGGCCGTTGACGTAGCCGATGTCCGAAGGTTTCAGCCCGGCGTCTTCCAGGGCCAGTTCCATGGCGCGGCGCATGGTGATTTGTTCCGGACGGGTGGTGTGCTGGCCGTCGGCGTTGCTGCCGAAACCGACGATCTCGGCATGGATGTGTGCGCCACGGGCCAGGGCGTGTTCCAGTTCCTCGAGCACCAGCATGCCGCCGCCTTCGCCGATCACCAGGCCGTCGCGTGCGGTGTCGTAGGGGCGCGGGCTGCGTTGTGGGGTGTCGTTCTTCAGGCTGGTGGCGTAGAGCGCGTCGAAGACCATGGCTTCGGTCGGGCACAGTTCCTCGGCACCGCCAGCGAGCATCAGCGGCAGGCGCCCGAACTTGATCGCCTCGTAGGCATAGCCGATGCCCTGGCTGCCGCTGGTGCAGGCGCTGGAGGTGGGAATCAGGCGACCGGTGAGGCCGAAGAAGATGCTGATATTGGCCGCGGTGGTGTGCGGCATCATCCGCACGTAGGAGTTGGCGTTCAGGCCTTCGGCCACTGAGTTGAGCAGCATGTTGCCGAACGCCTTGATCTCGTCGGTGCTGCCGGTGGAGGAGCCGCAGGCGACGCCCATGCGCCCGTCCTTGATCGATTCGTCGCCCAGCAGGCCGGCGTCGGCCAGCGCCATCTCCGCCGCACCCACGGCAAGCCGCGAGACCCGGCCCATGCTGCGCAGTTGCTTGCGGGTCCAGTGGCTTGGCACCTTGAAGTCATCGATGGGGCCAGCCAAGCGTGTGTTGAGCTCGGTAAAACGATCCCACTCGTCCATCCGGCGGATGCCGCTGCGGTTGGCCGCGAAGTTGCCGGCGATGGTGTCCCAGTCGCTGCCCAGTGAGGTGATACCGGCCATGCCGGTGACGACGACGCGCTTCATCAGCACAGGCCTCCGTTGACGGCCAGAACCTGCCGGGTGATGTACGAGGCTTCCGCCGACATCAGGAAATTCACCGCGCCGGCCACCTCTTCAGGGGTGCCCATGCGTTGTGCGGGGATCATTTTCATCAGTTCTTCCACCGGCACATTCTCGTCGAGCATGGCTGTGTCGATCAGGCCGGGTGCGACACAGTTAACGGTGATTTTGCGCTTGCCCAGCTCGATCGCCAATGCCTTGGCCGCGCCGATCAACCCGGCCTTGGAGGCACTGTAGTTGACCTGGCCACGGTTGCCGATCAAACCCGACACCGAGGTGATGCAGACAATCCGCCCGGCGGCGCGACGACGGATCATCGGCATCATCACCGGGTGCAGCACGTTGTAGAAACCGTCGAGATTGGTGCGCATCACCACATCCCAATCCTCCTCGCTAAGGGCGGGAAAGGCACCGTCGCGGGTCAGGCCGGCATTGAGCACCACGCCGTAATAGGCGCCGTGGGTTTCCACGTCGGCTTCGAGAATTTCCTTGCAGCGGGCGCGGTCGGCCACGTCGAACTGCAGGATGCGCGCACGACGGCCCAAGGCCTCGACTTCGGCCTTGACGGCTTCGGCGTCCGCCAGGCCGCTGCGGCAATGCAACACGATGTCGTGCCCGGCCTGGGCCAGGCGCAAGGCGATGGCGCGGCCGATGCCACGGCTGGAACCGGTGACCAGTACGGATTCAGTCATCACTGGACTCCTTCGGGTTCATGGAGATATTGAGCGGCCTGGGGTGGGCGGAACACATTCAGACGGGCGGTAACGTGAATGCCGGGGGCGTTGATGTGGCATTCGAACACGCCCATGCCGTTATCGTCTTCCAGGGAGCGAATACCGTGGATGGTCAACTCGGTGCCGGCCGGAAAACTTTCGACGTTGCATTCGAATTTTCGGCTGCCGAGCAGGAAGCCCAATTCCACCTCATCCCCGCGCTGGCGCGCATGGCAACCGGCGAAGGCGGCCACGCTCTGGGCCATCAGTTCGATGCCGACCCAGGCCGGCAGGCTGCCGTCGGGGAGATTGAACAGGCCATCGGGCTTGACGGTCAGGCGCGTGTGAATCTGCTCTTCATCGAACGCCAGGATCTGATCGATAAGAATCATGTCACCCGCGTGGGGCAGCAGTTCGGCGATCGGCCAGTCAATCATGGGGCGTCTCCGATAATCAGGCTGACGTTGTTGCCACCGAAGGCAAAGGAATTGCTCATCAGATAGCGGGGTGCAATGGACGTCAGGCGAGTGGCCGGGGTCACCCATTGCAGCGGCGGCAATTCGGGATCGGGCTGTCCGTCCCAGACGTGAGGCGGCAGGGCATGCTCGCGATTGTCCGGGCTCAGGCTCAACCAGCAGAACGCCGCTTCCAGCGCCCCGGCGGCACCGAGGGTGTGACCGGTCATGGGTTTGCTCGATGAACAGGGTACGCCAGCCGGGAACAGGGTCGCCACGGCCTGGCTTTCCATGGCGTCGTTGTGCTGGGTGGCGGTGCCGTGAAGGTTCAGATAAGCGATCTGCTCCGGTTGCAGGTTGGCGCGGCCCAGGGCTTTGCGCATCGCTTGCAGGGCGCCACGACCAGTCGGTTCCGGGGCGGAGATGTGATGCGCATCGGAACTGGCGCCGCTGCCGAGCAAGGCAATCGCCTGGCTGTCGGCTGTACGTCTGGTCATCAGGAACAGCACCGCGGCTTCGCCAATGTTGATGCCATTGCGGTTCACCGAAAACGGATTGCAGCGTTGTTCCGAGACCGCTTCGAGCGCCGAGAAACCGTTGAGTGTCAGCTTGCACAAGGTGTCGACACCGCCACACAGCACCGCGTCGCACATGCCAAGGTCCAACAGGCGCTGGGCGCTCATCAAGGCCCGGGCGCTGGAGGTGCAGGCCGTGGAAATGACATAGGTCGGCCCGCTCAATTGCAGCCACTCGGCGAGGAAGTTCGCCGGCGCCCCGAGTTCCTGTTGCTGATAGTCGTACTCGGCAGGGAACTGCTTTTCACGCAGGTAATGCGCCATTCCCTGGCTGGCCTCGTCGATACCCGAGGTGCTGGTGCCCAGCACGACACCGATGCGGTCGCGGCCGTAGGTCTGGATCGCGCTGTCGATGTCCGCGCGGATTTGCAACGTGGCCTCCAGCAACAACTGATTGTTGCGACTGTGATGGCGCGACATGTCGGCCGGAATGCTTGCCAGTTTGCCCAGGACCGCACCGACCGGCAGCGTGCGTTGCGGCACCCACCCGGTTTGTTCGCGCATGCCGCCGCAGTCGCCGGCAAACAGGTTGCGGGCGACTTCCTGCCTGTCACGGCCCAGCGCGCAGACCAATCCTAGGGCATTGAGGTAAGCCGTCATGGCGTTTCACCGCTCAGGGGCGTGACTTGATAGCTCGGACCATGCGGTAGCTTCAATTCAAAATTCTGCGGTTGTGCGTAGCGAATGTCCCAGCGCTCGGGCAGGGACCGTTGTCTGCCGTACTGCCAGGCACCGGGATAGTTGGCCGCCAGTTCTTCTTGCGGCGTCAGCGCAAACAGCAGCGCCGCGAACAGTTCCCGGGCTTGCGGATTGGGCGGCAGGAAACCATCGGACTCCCAGGTTTTATCGATCAATTTCTGGCGGGCCTGGGGAATGCCCAACAGGTCCATCATCGACCAGCGAATACCCGTCTCTTCACGCTGGATCACCAGCACCCAGTCCTGGCGGTCGTCGGGCTGCAAGAGCTGGATGTGCAGTTGCAGCGGCAACGGCAGATCCGGATTGTGCTCGGGCAGTGGCGCCCGGCCGGCGCAGGCGCTCAACAGCAGGGCTGCAGTGAGCAGTAAGATGCCTGCGATCCATGTGGGAGCGGCGGTGCGACGATTCGACTTGCTCGCGAAGACGGCAGTACTTTCAACACTGATGTCGGCTGACCCACCGCTTTCGCGAGCAAGCCCGCTCCCACAGGTTTTGTGCTTCGAGCGGTTGGCAATGAACATCACACAGTTCCTTCAAAAGGTTTGCGCGCCACCACATTGACCAGGGTTTCTTCCCGTTGGCCAAAGGGTTTTGGCTTGCACACACCCAAGTATTCGAGCAGGCCGAAATCCTTGGCGCGACTCCACCACAGGTACGGATAAGACACGTTTTGCGCGGTAAATTCGAAACCTTGCCGGCGAATCATTTGCAGGTACTGCGCAGCGCTTTTCTGCACGTGCATGGGGTGGCGAAACAACCAGCGGATCACCCAGGTATCAATGTAAGCCTCGGTGGATTCGGCGAACAGCAGATAACCGCCGGGTTTGAGTACGCGGTAGAACTCGGCCAGTGCCTGTTCCTGCTCCACCAGGTGATGGAAGGTCTGGTGACAGAACAGCAGGTCGATACTGGCGTCCGGCAGGTTCAGGCTGGCGCAGTCGCCGCCGATCAACTCCACTTCCATGCCCTGGCGGGCCGCTTCTTCGCGGCTCTGGATCAGGCTTTGTGGATCAGCATCGACGCCAATCAGACGACCGGGCGCAAAGGCCTGGCGCAGCAGCGGGAATGACTTGCCCTGGCCGCAACCGGCATCCAGCAGCACCGGGCTGACAGGCAGCGCTTCGCTGAACAGGTTGTGCAAGTCGTTGATCGCCAACCGCAGCACATAGTGTTGCCAGATCTGGCTGCGCAGGAACCACAAACCGAAACGGGTTTCTTCGACGTAGTTGTCGCTCAAGTAGTTCATGACGCATCCCTTGCACAGAACTCCGAAATCGCCTTCAACCGGCGCCTGGCTTCGCTGACGAACGGATTGCGTCGGTCCCAGGCATAACCGGCAAGAATGGAACTGATCATCCCGCGGATTTCCGGTGAACTGCTCTCATGGAAAATCACGTCCTGGAATGTCCCCGCGTACCAGCCTTCGACATAGCAGCGGAACGTGTCGACGCCGCGCTTGAGCGGTTCGGCGAACTCGGTTTGCCAGTCGACGGCCTCGCCTTGCAGCTGACGGTGCAATACCCCAGCGGCCATGCTCGCCGAACGCATGGCGATGGTCACGCCGGAGGAAAACACCGGGTCGAGGAATTCCGCGGCATTGCCCAGCAGCGCGAAGCCCGGGCCGTGCAGGGTTTTGACGTTGGCCGAGTAACCGCCGATGGTTCGGGCCTCGGTGTCCCACTGCGCATTTTGCAACACGCGGGCCAGGCTTGGCGTCTCGGCGATAAAGCCGCGCAGGCACTCGTCCAGATTGTCGCTGCGGCCTGCGAAACGCTCCTCTGCGGCGACCACGCCGACCGAGCAGCGCCCGTTGCTGAACGGGATGGTCCAGAACCACACGTCGCGCTGGGTCGGATGAGTGGTCACCAGGATCTTGCTGCGGTCGAAGGCCGGGAGGTCGATACGGTCTTCGACGTGAGTGAACACGGCCTGGCGCACCGGGAAGTTCGACGGCGCCTCGAGGTCGAGCAAGCGCGGCAGCACGCGGCCGTATCCACTGGCATCGAGCAGGAAATCTGCCTCCACGCGGTACTCGCTACCGTCTTCGCGGCGTATGCCGAGCTGCGGTTTTCCCGGGGCAATGTCGACACTGACGATGGTTTCGCCATAGCGGATCTCCACGCCTTGCAGCGCGGCCTGATCGGCCAGCAGCTTATCGAAATCGGCGCGCTGGACCTGAAACGTCGTCGATTTGCCGTGGCTGAACGTCTCGCCGAAATCGAAGGCGCTGTAGCGCTCGCCCCAGGCAAACGCGGCACCGGTTTTCAGCTGGAAGCCGGCGGCGTTGACGGCGTCGAGCATGCCCGCTTCTTCGACGAAATCCAGGCAATGGGCCAACAGGCTTTCACCGATGGAAAACCGTGGAAAATGCTGCCGCTCGATCACCAGCACATCGTGTCCCTTGCGCTTGAGCAATGCCGCGGCGATGGCGCCGGAAGGACCGGCGCCGATGATCACGACCTGGCGGCATTCCATCTCAATGGTTGGCATGGGGGCTCCTTGCGGGGACAGCGGCTTTCAGGGGGATTCGGTGCATGCCGGTCAGGGCTGGCAGCAGTGTAGCGATCAGGCCCATCAGCATCAGGGCAAAGTACAGCGGCGGGCTTATGAGTTGCTGTTGCAGCAGCAGGTTGAGAAAAACGATCTCGCTCAAGCCACGGATGTTCAGCAGCACACTTTCCCGCCAGCGGCTGGCACCCTGGAACGAGGCCCCGGCCCAGCCGAGGCCGAGCCAGTTGCCCAGCAGTTTGCTCAGCATCGGCAACAGCAGCAGGGCGACCAGTTGCATCCAGCCGAGGCTGTCCATCGCGCTGTGCACGTTGATCTGCACGATGCCGAACGTGAGGATCAGCGGGATGGCGATGTACGTCTGCAAGCGGCTCATCCAGATGGCCGGCAACGGCAGGACCAGTGGGGCTTTCAGCGCGGCCATGATCAACACATAGCCGATGCCGAAAATCAGCGCATTGAGCTTGAAGTGTTCGGCGACGACCAGCAGGGCGAAAAAGCTCAGGCTGTAAAGCCACGTCTGGCGCAGGCCCAGCAGCCGCAGCAGCACCGGGAGGCACGCGCCGGCCAGGGGCAGCAACAGGCTGCTCAGGTGCAGGCTGCCCTGGGCGATACCGAACAGGGTCCAGCAGGCGAGGTCGATGAGGATCGCGGTTTGCACCAGTCGCCGGGTGGCGGCGGGCGGGTAATCGATGTGCCGCAGGTACAGGTACAACACCGGAATCGCGGTGATGGCGAACAACAGGCCGACGGCCAGCGAGCTGATCCACGGTTGCGGCGGCAATAGCCAGATGGCCGTGGCCAGACCGCAGGCAAACGGAATGCAAAAGCTGGGCAGGGCGATTTTCAGGCTTTGGCGATCCAGTTGCAGGTCGATCACATCGCTGAGGATGTAGCCCAGCAACAGGGCAAAGCTCAGGCTGTAGAGGTTCTTCAGCCAGCCCGGCGACACCAGCTGCGCACCGCTCAATTGCCATTGGGGCTCGATCCAGAAATACATCAACAGCGGCAAGCCGAGGGTCGCCAGCAACAACTGGCTGACGATGGGAATCAGGCCGAAATGCCGGCCGACACGGGTCGCCAAGGCGAACAACACCAGTGCCATCGCCCAGAACAGAACGACCATCATGTTGCCCGCTCCACGGCCGTAGGCTCATGCACCTGGCGACCGGCCCACGGTGCGAGCAGGAAGCTGAAGATCAGGCCCAGGCTCACCGACAGTCCGAAGTTGCTCACCGCCGGGGTGCTCGATACCGCCAGCAGGCCGAACGACAGCCAGGTGGTCAACGCCGCCAGCAGGGTGCCCAGCAGGCTCACGGCTGCGCCGCCGACCTGTTCGCGCATGAGGATCGCGTAATCGACGCTGATCGCCGTCACCAGCAGCAGGCCGAACAGGCTGAACAGGGTCAACGGCTGCCCCAGCCAGCCGAGGCTGGCCAGGCTGCACAACGCCGCGAGCAGGGGCAGGGACACGATGCGCAACGCACCGCCGAGGCCGAATGGCAGGATCAGCACCAGCACGATCAACACGCAGGAGGCGAGTTTCAGTTCCGCGGCACTGATTTGGGTGGCCGCGAAGACGTTGTTCAACTCACCCAGTCGATCCACCAGTGTCACGCCGGGCAGATCCTCGCCCTGGAGCCGCAGCAGGGCCGTGTTGTTGATGCCTTGCAGGCTGACCATTGCCGCCACGCCGTCTTCGGTCGGCCCCAGCCACAGGGCCCGGTAGGGTTCTGCCAACGGGCCGCTGAGCGCTGCTTCGATGTCCACGGTCGGCAATGCCTGAAGCTTCGTCAGCTCGGCTTGCAGCGCCTCGACCGGTACGCCGATTTCGAGCAAGGGTTGCCAGAACGAAGACAGTTTGCTCAACGCTGCGCGCACCTGTTGCTGTTCGTTCGGCGGGCTGACCAGTTGATTGAGCGACAGATAACCCTGGAGCTTTTCCAGGCCTGTCAATTGATCCAGTCGTTCTCTCAGAGCGGTCTGGCGTTCGAGCAGTTGCTGCTGATTGGCGGCGCGTATCAGGAAGAACTGGCTGGTGGGTTGATAGCCGGTGATTCGGGCAATGGCCTGGGCTTCGTCGGTCAATTGTTGCGGTGCGCTGATCCACTGGCGGATGTCGTTTTTGCTGCTCAGCTGCAACAGGCCGCCCACGCAAAAGGCGACCAGCAGCGCCAGCAAGACTGGCGTTTTCAGCTGTTTGAGCAGCGCTTCACGGCAACCCAGCAAAAACTCGCAAACGCGCAATGGCCAGTGCGCCGGGCGCAGGTCTACGCCCTTGAGCAATGCGGGCAGCAGGCACACGGCGGACAAATAGGCGCCGAGCAACCCTGCGGCAGAGAACGCGGCAATCTGGGTCAGCGCCGGGAAGGGTGTCCAGGCCAGGGCCAGGTAACCGATGCCGCTGGTGATCAGGCTCAGGGTCAAGCCCGGCAGGGTCAGGCGCAGGGCTGGCCAGCTGCGCCAGGGTTTGAGGTTCCAGCTCTTGGACAGGTAATGCAGGGGGTAGTCGACCGCGACACCAATCAGGCTCGAACCCAGTACCAGGGTCATCACGTGCATATGGCCGAACAACGCCACGCAGGCCACCGCACCGAAGAGCATGCCCACCAGCACCGGCACGAAGGCCAGCAAAACGCGCCAGCGCCGGAAGGCCAACAGCAGCAGCAACAAAATCCCCACGGTGGCACCGCCGCCGACCCAGGTCATCTCCCGGGCGGCCTGCTGCTGCCCGCTGGCTGCGTACAACAGGCCGCTGGCGGCGAGCAGTTGCACGTCGTGCCGGGCGGCTTCTTCGCGGCTGTGTTTGAGCAGGTCGGCCACTTGCAGCGGCAGGTTCATGTCGAAGGCGTTGCCGGTGGTGCGCGCGCGCAGCAGCACCCAGCTCTTGCCATCGGCATCGGCGACCAGGGCGCCGCTGCCGATGTCCAGCTGCACCGAACCACGTTGCGGCTGGCTGTTCTGGATGCGTCCGGTCAGGCCCAGCCAGTCGTCCTGGCTCGGCACCAGGCTGTAACCGTTGAACGGGTCGAACAACGCCTGCACCCGCTGCTGGATAAAAGTGTCGGGGTGCTCGATCAGAAGTTGTCGGTCCGCCGCCTGGAGCATCGCCAGGCGACCTTGCAGCAACTGCGTGCGCAGCGCCGGCAAGTCGGCTTGCAGGGTCCACTGGACCTTTTCGAACAAGCCGCTGGCCTGCCATTGCTCGCCGAGTGTCTGCGCCATGGCGACGGCCTGCTGGCGATCGCTGTGGCCGACCAGCACCAGCATTTCGCGGTTCAGCGGTTCTTGCATGCGTTGTTCGGCGCGCAGTTCCAGAGCATCGGGCGCTGTGCCGGGCACCAGATCCATCAGGTTGGCCGACAGCGGCGCGCCGTCACGCCATTGCCAACCAGCGAGCGCCAGTACTGCCAGCAGCAGGATCAGAAACAGCCGTGGCAACCACCGTTCACTCGGCAAAGTCATGCTGCTCCGCGTCGCTTAACGGTTGGGTACTGGTGCTGTCCTGCATGCGCAACAACGTGCTGTCGCCCTGGGTCTCGAGCAGTTCGATGCTGTGTACCAGTTCTGCGCCGGTAATGTTGATCTGGTTGAACACCTGCTTGAGCAGCATCGAGCGTGGCAGCAGCGTGAGCTTCCAGTTCTGCGCATCGCCGCTCAGGGACAGCTCGAAATCCCGTTGCAGGCCACTGCTATCGCCTTGCAGCACGGCGAGGAACAAACGGTTCTGCTCGGCACCGGCGCTTTTGCCCGGCAGCATTTGCCAAACACTGCCGTCACGTCGGGCAATGCCTTTGGTGGTGATGCGATAGTCCTGTTGCAAGGGCGTTTTCAACAGCCATAACAGGCCGTGGTTTTTTGCCAGCACGAACGTGCCCTTGCTGGTCAGCGGCTGGGGCAGGGCGCGCAGGTGTTTTTCCTGGATGAAATTGCCGTGGATCACCTCGGGTCTGGCCAGTTGATCGCTGAGCTGTTGCAGATCGAAGGCGCTGGCCAGCCCAGGAATACCCAGTAACACGCAGAACACTGTAGGAGCGAGCTTGCTCGCGAAAAACCTGAGGGCGCCACGGGGTGTCAGATACCCGGCGTTATCGTTAACGACCATCGCGAGCAGGCTCGCTCCTACAGGGGAACGGGGATGGCAGAACATCATGGCAGGGCCTTCTCGACAGCGTCGGTGAAGACCTTCGGCGAGGCCAATTGCATCTCGCGGCTGGCAATGTCGACGGCGACCTGTACCGACATGGCCCGGGTCAGGCGCTCACCGGTTTGCAGGTCGCTGATCAGGTAGTTGATCTTCAAGCGGTTCTCCCACTCCACCAGGTTGGCGCGCACGTTGAGTTTCTGGCCGAACACCGCCCCGCGCACGTAGCGCAGTTGCAGGTCGATCACCGGCCACGCATAGCCGGATTCGTTCATCGCCGTGTAGTTGTGGCCGATCTTGTCCAGCAGCGCACAGCGGGCGACTTCCAGGTATTTGACGTAATGGCCGTGCCAGACAACGTGCATGCTGTCGACGTCAAAGAACGGTACGGCGATTTCCGTGTCGGTGTAGAGAAATCCCTTGCTACGCATGCAGCCTCCAGTGTTGTTCGGCGATGCGTTGCAGGCACAGGCGCAATTCGCCTTCCAGTGCGCGGTCTTCGATGACCGGTGGGAAGTCCTTGGCCAAGGCTTCATGCATGGTGGCCAACGCGGGTGGCAGGGGGCGTGCATCTTCGGCCTGGCCGCGCAGCCAGACGCCCTGATTGGCCGCCAGCAGTGTAGCGGCCGCCACCTGTTCGGTGAGTTCCAGCACGCGGATCGCATCCCGGGCGGCGATGGTGCCCATGCTCACTTTGTCCTGGTTGTGGCATTCGGTGGAGCGCGAGAAGACGCTGGCCGGCATGGTGTTCTTCAGCGCTTCGGCGGTCCAGGCGCTGGTGCCGATCTGCACAGCCTTGAAGCCGTGGTTGAGCATGGCGCGGTCGGCTGTGGCGCCGGACAGGTTGCTCGGCAAGCCATGGTTGTAGCGCTCGTCAACCAATAGCGCGAGTTGCCGATCCAGCAGGTCGGCGACGTTGGCCACGAGGTTTTTCAGGCTGTCCATGGCGAACGCGATGTGCCCGCCGTAGAAGTGCCCACCGTGCAGCACGCGCTCGGCCTCGGCGTCGATGATCGGGTTGTCGTTGGCGCTGTTGAGCTCGATCTCGATGAACGAGCGCAGCCAGTTCAGGCTGTCGGCCAGTACGCCCAGCACATGGGGTGCGCAGCGCAGGGAATAACGGTCTTGCAGGCGATGCAGTGGTGCGGTCGGCGCGTCGATGGCCAGGTCTTTGCGCAACCACGCGGCGACCTGCATCTGCCCCGGGTGTGGCTTGGTCGCGAACAGGCGCTCGTCGAAGTGCTCCGGGTTGCCTTGCAGGGCGACCACGTTCAGCGCGGTGATGCGCGTGGCCAGATGCAGCAGGTAATCGGCGCGGGCGTACGCCAGGCAGGCCAGACCGGTCATCACCGCGGTGCCGTTCATCAGCGCCAAGGCTTCTTTTGGACGCAACACCAGTGGCTGCCAGCCGAGTTCGCGGTGCACATCGGCAGCCTGCCGGCGCTCGCCGCGGAACATCACTTCGCGTTCGCCGGACAGCGTGGCGGCAACGTACGAAAGTGGCGTCAGGTCACCACTGGCGCCCACTGAACCTTCCTCCGGAATCAGCGGCAGGATGTCGTGTTCAAGGAACGCCTGCAGGCGCTCCAGCAGCTCCACGCGCACCCCGGAAACACCGTGGCACAACGACTGCAAACGCGCCGCCAGTACTGCGCGGGTGGCCTGGGCGTCGAGCAGTTTGCCCAGGCCGCAGCCGTGGAAGGTGTACAGGTGACGGGGCAGCGCCTCGACGTGATGCAGCGGCACCGCGACCACGCAGGAATCGCCATAGCCGGTGGTTACGCCGTAGATCACGCCTTCCTTGTCCAGCAGAGAGTCCAGAAAACGCGCGCCCTTGGCGATGCGCTCGCGGTAGGCAGGGTCGCTTTGCAATTGCGTCGGCACCTTGCGGTTGGCCAGTGCCAGCACATCTTCAATGCGCAAAGGGCGTTCGCCGAAGGTTACCGGCTCAAGCGTTGGCGTCGTCATCGGTCTTCCAGAAAGGGTAAAAGTTGAACCATTGTTGGGGCGCTTCGAGGCAATAGTGACCCAAGCGTTCGGCGTAGCGGGAGGCCCACTGATGAATGACCTGTTCACGGTCGCCGCGCTTCCAGGTGATTGCGTCAGCGAAGGGTTCAATGGTCAGTCGATAGTCGCCGTCGGGCTTTTTCAGGCACAGCAGCAGGTTGACCGGGCATTTCAGCAGGCCGGCCAGCAGCCACGGGCCCTGGGGGAACCTGGCCGGATGACCGAGAAAGTCCACTGTCACGCAGCGCCCGCCATGCAGCGGCACTCGGTCGCCGGCAATCGCCAGCCACTCGCCGCGTTCCAGGCGCTCGCTCAGTTGCAGCATGATCCCGGGGTCCAGTTCGCTGACCTGGATCAGGCGCAAATTGGTCGCCCCGGCTTCGCCCAGCAAACGGTTGAACTGTTCGGCGTGCTTGGTGTGCACCAGCACGTTCATCGTGACTTTCTCGCCGAGCTCCGCCAGTGCGCGGCAGACTTCCAGATTACCCAGGTGCGCGCCCACCAGCATCTGCCCGCGGGCGCCGCGCAACTGGTCGCGTAGCAGCGCCGGGTCGATGATTTCGATCTGTTCGATGCTCAGCTTGCCGTTCCATACGTCGAGTTTGTCGAGCATCGAATCGGCGAAAGCCATGAACTGGCCGAACACTCGCCAGTGGCTCGGGCGCAATTCGCTGCGACCGCTCCAGTCGGCCAGGCGTTGCTGGTATTGCCAGGCGCTGTGTCGGGCGCTGCGGCCGAACAGGAAAAAGTACAACACGATGCCGTACAACACTGGGCTCAGTACTCGACGGCCCAGCACTTTGGCACCGAACGCGGTGAGCTTCATCAGCCAGAAACTGCCCCGTTCTTCGCGGTCGGCCCAATGCTGCTTGTCTGAACTCATGCCCGCCACCGTCGCCAGAGGATCACTGGCGCGCGCAGCAACATGCCGAAGAACAGCCGCGTGTGCATGCTGGAAATCAGGACGTTGTCGTGGAACATCCGAAAATGCGAAACGCCGTCCAGCGGGTAATGGACTTTGGTTTGCAGCCATTGCATCGGCTGATTGCGCCAGGCCAGGCGCACCAGAATGTCCGAGTCGAAGTCCATGCGCTTGCCGATTTTCGCTGACTCGATCAGCGCCAGGACCGGCGGCAATGGGTAAACCCGGAAACCGCACATGGAGTCGCGAATCTGCAATGACAGGGTGTTGATCCAGACCATGACGTGAGTCAGGTAACGCGCATACAAACGGCCTTTCGGCACGCTGGCGTCATATTGCGGATAACCGCAAATCACCGCCTGTGGGTGGCGGCGTGATTGTTCGATGAAGCGTCTGACGTCCTGCAAATCGTGCTGGCCATCGGCATCCACCTGCAAGGCATGGCTGAAACCCAGGCGCGAAGCTTCGCGCAAACCGGTCATGACCGCGCCACCCTTGCCCTGGTTTTCGGCCAGGCGGATCAGATAAACCATTTCACGCTGGGCCAGGCGATCCAGCACCCGGGCGCAGCTCGGGCTGCTGGCATCGTCCACCAGAATGCACGGCAGGTTGCTGGCGATCAGGGCATCGACCACCGTGGTGATGGCGCTTTCGTGGTTGTACACGGGGACGACGGCGCAGGGGCTATGCATGTTGGTGTGCACCTGAAAGACCGAGGCGTCTGCTTCGCGAGCAAGCCCGCTCCCACATGGGGTTCGCGGCGTTCACAAATCCAGTGTGGGAGCGGCGGTGCGACGATTCGACTTGCTCGCGAAGGAGTGCGCAGCACTCTCCAAACTTATGCATGCGCTGCCTCCAGCAAGATCCGTCCACTGGAACACGTGGCGGTTTCGTTGCGATAGGCGAAATACAATTTGCCGCGCGCCGGGTCGTAGCGCAGGTGCAGCTGGATTTCGTCGCCCGGGCGCACCAGTTGCTGGAACTTCAAGACTTCCATGCCGGCGAATTTTTTCGGCAGGTTCATCAGTTGCTGGCCCAGGCTCAGCGCCCAGTCCACCTGCACCACGCCAGGCAACACCGGCGCCTTGGGGAAATGACCGCTGAAATAGGCCAGGTCCGGTGGCACGGCCAGTTGCAGGCTCCACTCGCCATTGCTTTCGACTTGCTCCAGCACCTCGGGCGCTTTGGGGCGCGGCGCCAACAGCAGGGCGTCGACGTCGGCCTGGGGCAGTTTGCCCTGAGCGTTCAGTGGCAGTTGTCGTAGCAGGCGCCAGCGTCTTGGCAGGGCCAGGGCTTCGCAGTGTTGGCTCAGGTGCTGGCGCAATTGCTCGGTGAGGCTGCGTCGACCGTCATTGCGCAGCACATGCAAACCGGCCTCGCTCAGCACCAGCAACGCCCCCAGGGAGGCGCGGTTTTCCTGAACGACGCCGAGCCGAGCTTCGATGACCCATTCATGGGCCGTCAGCGCTTGTTCCAGCATCGGCAGCGAGATGCGTTTTTCTTCCAGTTTGACGATCCGGTCCAGTCGCCCAAGCAACTCGAAGCGACCATCGATGGCGATGCGCGCTGAATCGGCCGTGTGTTCGATTTGACCGACGGGTAAGTAGGGCGAAGCGATCAGCAGCGCCCCATCACTGTCTTGTGTCAGCGTGACATCGGCAAAGGGTCGCCACAGTTCCGCGCCCTGACGCCAGGCGATGCCGCCGGTTTCCGAGCTGCCGAAGATTTCCGTTGGCCATTGCCCCAGACGCTCATGCAGGCTCTGTGCGGCCTCGACCGGCAATGCGCCGCCGGAGGAAAACACCCGGCGTACGGCGCTCAAGGCCGGCCAGTCGAGGTTGTCGCCCATGCGCTTGAGCAGCGCCGGGCTGGCCACCCAGGTGAAGGCCGGGTATTCGCGGCTGGCGCGTTGCAGGTCTTCCGGAAAGGCCAACTGCCGACGCAGGAACGGGCGCCCGGCGCACAGTGGCCAAAGCACCCGAAACAGCAGGCCGTAGATGTGCTGGGTGGCGACGCTGCCAATGATGCACGCCGGGCCCAGGTCAGCGCCCCACAGCTGTTCCAGGGCTTCGACTTCATTGGCCAGTTGGCGCAGGTTTTTTTCGATGCGCTTGGGTTCGCCGCTGGAGCCGGATGTGCACAGGCTGAGTCGGCAGTTATCCAGGTCCAGCGCGGCGGCACTAAGCGGCGACTGTTGGAGGTCGCCAAGGTGCGCATCGTCGGGCTGATCGCTCAGCCACAGCTCAACATCACCTGACCAGCGTTGGCGGGTCTGCGGTTGCAGGTCGGACGGCAGCAGCACACTGACCCCGGCACGCCAGGCGCCGAACAGGGCAATCGCCAGGTCGGCGGCATCCTCAAGGTGCACGGCCATCTGCCGGACACCCCGGGCTTGCAGGCCGGCGGCCAGGCGCAGCGCCTGTTCGCACAGTCGGGCGTGATCCAGTGCCGGAGCAGTGGTTACGGTGCGCTCCGGCTGAGCCTTGAGCAGCAGGTGCTCAAGTTTTATCCAATTCATGGGTGGCCTCGTACCCTTATTCGTATGAGCCATTCAATGGCAAACATCAGGCCTATCAATCCGTAGGAAATCAGGCCGGTGTACAACGTCCACCAGCTCAGCGGCGCCCAGAGGGTCAGGGCGGCGGCACACAAACCGTTGCAAAGAAAAAAAACGCTCCAGGCGATGGTCACCTGACGGGTATAGCGAATGCCCTCGGCGGGCAATTGCGGCTCGCGTACCCGGGCCAGGCGTTCAACGATCGGTGGGCCGAATGTCAGGCTCGATCCGAACAGCACCAACATGAAGCTGCTGATCAACACCGGATACCAACGCAATAGCGCCGGGCTGTCGAACAGTGCCAGCAACAGGCAGAACACAATGGCCACCGTTGCCATCCACAGGCTGCCGGGCCGTCGTTTGCCGGTCAGCGCCCGGGCCAGCCACAGCCCGCCCAGCAGCAGCCCGAACTGCCACGGGGCGAAATGCTCCATGCCGAAATACACCGCAAAGGGATACAAAAGGCCTGCCAGCAGCAGGCCGAGGCCAATCAGTCGATTCATGCGGCGGGTTGAACCAGACGGTAGACCGCCTCGACCACGTCACTGACGGTACGCACCGATTTGAATTCTTCGGCGGCGATTTTCTTGCCGGTCTGACGTTTGATGTGATCGATCAGGTCGACCGCGTCGATGCTGTCGATTTCCAGGTCCTGATACAGGTTGGATTCCAGGCTCACACGCTCAGGGTCCAGTTCGAAAAGCTCGACCAAGGCATCGCGCAGGGTGTTGAAAATGTCGTCACGAGTTTGCATGGTCCGGTCTCAAGCTGCCTGTTTTGCGGTGACGAACGCCGCAAGGCTCGCCACGTTACTGAAGTGGTTGCGTGTGTCCTTGGCATCGGCGTCGATTTTGATGCCGTACTTTTTCTGGATGGCCAGGCCCAGTTCCAGGGCGTCCACCGAGTCCAGGCCCAGGCCTTCGCCGAACAGCGTCTGCTCGTTGCCGATGTCTTGGGCGCTGATGTCTTCGAGGCCCAGGGCGTCGATGATCAGTTCTTTGATTTCCAGCACCAGGCTAGGGGTGTTCAGATCGCTCATCTTCGGCGAGCTCCTTGATGAAGTAAGAATGCAAATAATCGTTGAGCTTGCGCGAGGCCTGCGGAGCCGGCCCCTGCGTGGCGAAGGTCTTTGGGTCTATATCGGCCCCGACCCGGAAACTGAAGTGCACGCGCCGCTTGGGGATGCGATACCAGGGTTCGGCTTTGGTCAATGTGGTCGGGCTGACCTTGATAATGACCGGGGTGAGGATTTTCGCAC
This sequence comes from Pseudomonas sp. BF-B-30, assembly GCF_019956305.1. Lineage (NCBI taxonomy): Bacteria > Pseudomonadati > Pseudomonadota > Gammaproteobacteria > Pseudomonadales > Pseudomonadaceae > Pseudomonas > Pseudomonas sp. BF-B-30. The sequence continues at coordinate 77,990 of NZ_JAHBDG010000018.1, forward strand.
CACGCAGGGCGATTGCCGCGCCGCCCCGATGAAAGGCCGGCGGCTGGCCGGGCTGAGTGCGCGTACCTTCCGGGAAAATGATCAGGGTCTGACCGTCTTTCAGCGCGTCGGCAGCCGCGTCGAGCATGTCCATGCTGCCGTCGTTGCTGATGTATTCGGTGCAGCGCAGCGGCCCGCGGGTGAAAGGGTTTTCCCAGAGGCTTTGCTTGACCACGCAGTTGGCGTGACGCACCAGGCCGATCAGAAACACCACGTCGATCAGCGATGGGTGATTGGCAATGATCATTTGCCCGGGGCGACCGAGTTTCTCCGCACCCTCGATGTTATAGGTCAGTACCCCGGTACGGGCCATGAAACGCACAAAAATCCAGAAACAGCGGCTGACCGTTTGCCGGGCCCGCAGCCGATGGGTCCGGGCGTCGCCCGGCAGGCAGTTCAGCACAGGGAAAATCACCAGGCGCAGGCACAGCCCGCCCAGCCCGAACAGGGCGAAGCTCGCGGCGGTGGCCAGCAAACGCCAGTAATAGGCGTCGCGGTTTTTCTCGGTCATGGGTTGCGTTGCCAGGTCCATACACGATTTTTCCAGGCATGTTGGCAGGTGGTTTGCTGACCGAGCAGCGCACACAGCAGATTCAGCGCGTGAGGCCAGCGGGGTTTGGACAACGCATCCGAGGGGCTGTTCAGGGACAACTGCCAGTCGGTACCGGGTGTGATCAGCAAGCCGACGGCATAAGGGAACGGCACGTCGTCGATCCAGGTCGAGTAAGCCTCGGGTGGCTTCTCTTCGGTGACCACCAGCAGTACCGCGCGAGCGCCTTCAGCCAGCAGCGCGGCAGCTTCAAGCATGCCGTGTTCCAGGCCATCGCCTGCGGCGGCCAGGGCGGTCATTTCGCTGGTTTCACCCCGCATGATCGACCACAAGCCAATGATCGCGTTATGCACCGACAAGCTGAAGCGGGTCGGCGACAGCGGCTGGTCGGCGGCCAGATCACTGAGAATATCGACGGTGCGGGGCGTTTCGCCGTGACGGGAAACAAAGACCAATGGCAGATCCTGCCGACCTTCGGCCAAAGGCCAGCCGACACTGAATGCCATGCGCGCCAGACGGCTGAGCCGTCGACGCTGCATGGCCGGCAGAAAGGAAACGTCGGGAGCGGCATCGCTGTCCGGCAGCACGACCGGTTGTCGGCACCAGGCCTGCCAATCGGACACGCTATCAAGCCCCGGGGCCCAGGCGCGCCATTGGGCGATGTTGAAGTTGATCACAGACATTCATCCCACCCTCACGGGCTTACTTGACGCGGGGGAGTGGCCGAGGGCCGAGACTTACCCTGCGTGGCGTTTGGCGCCGAGTGGCGCGCATTATCCCGGTGCCGGGAACGTGTAGCAAATGCTGGTTACATTTTGCTCAGAAGATGAAGCGGCAGGTTCGCAAAAATTGAATGATTGGCAACTATTCACAGAATTATTACCCCGTCTGTCGGTTCTGGCGTCGAACCGCCGGGGCGCTCAGGGCTTTTCATGCAAGAGAAGGCAACTGACTGTGTAGTCCTTGCACTGGTGAGGTAGCGTAGCCATACCGTGGACCACTACACTCGGTCATTCTTTGATACACGGAGGTTTTGACATGCGGCGCGTGGTGTTCAATCAGAAAGGTGGCGTTGGCAAATCCAGCATTGCCTGCAATCTGGCGGCAGTCAGTGCCAGCGAGGGTTTTCGCACCCTGTTGGTGGACCTCGATGCCCAGGCCAACTCCACTCAGTACCTGACGGGGCTCACCGGTAGCGATATTCCGATGGGCATCGCCGATTTCTTCAAGCAGACGCTGTCTTCCGGGCCGTTCTCCAAAAAGAATCAGGTCGACATCTACGAAACCCCGTTCGATAACCTCCATGTCATTACCGCCACCGCCGAGCTGGCGGACTTGCAGCCAAAGCTTGAAGCCAAGCACAAGATCAACAAGCTGCGTAAGTTGCTTGAAGAACTGAGCGAAGACTACGACCGGATTTACCTCGATACCCCGCCAGCGCTGAATTTCTATGCGGTTTCAGCGTTGATTGCCGCCGATCGTGTGCTGATTCCCTTCGATTGCGACAGTTTTTCACGCCAGGCACTGTACGGCCTGATGGCGGAAATCGAAGAGTTGAAGGACGACCATAACGAAGGCCTGGAAGTCGAAGGCATCGTCGTCAACCAGTTCCAGGCCCGCGCCAGCCTGCCCCAGCAAATTCTCGATGAGCTGATCGCCGAAGGCCTGCCGGTGCTGCCGGTGTACCTGGCCAGCTCGGTACGCATGCGTGAATCCCACCAGGCCAATACGCCGCTGATCCATCTCGACCCGCGGCACAAGCTGACCCAGCAGTTTGTCGAGCTGCACAACCTGCTGGAAAACGCCTGATTCTGGCTGCTAACACAGAACCCCTGTGGGAGCGGGCTTGCTCGCGAAAGCGGTGTATCAGGCGACACCTCTTTTGAATGTCAGCCCGCCTTCGCGAGCAAGCTCGCTCCCACAGGGTTCCGTGTTGTTTCAGATGCCTTGACTACGCAACCAGCTCATCAGTTGCTGTAACGGGAACGCCCCGCTCTGCCGGGCGACTTCCCGGCCGTTCTTGAACAGGATCAGGCTCGGAATCGAGCGAATCCCCAACTGCGCCGACAACTGCTGGTTCGCCTCGCTGTCCAGCTTGGCCAGGCGACACTTGCTCGCCAGTTGCCCGGCTGCCTGCTCGAACACCGGTGCGAACGACTTGCACGGCCCGCACCAGTCCGCCCACACATCCACCAGCAGCGGCAGATCGCCCTTGATCTGGCTGGCGTAGTCGCCTTGCTTCAATTCAAACGGTTTGCTCAACAGGACTTCGGCCTTGCAGCGCCCGCATTTCGGATGGTCGTTGAGGCGCTCGGCCGGGATGCGGTTGAGGCCGTTGCAATGAGGGCAGGGGATGAGGAGTGGGTCGGTCATGACAAATCGTCCAATCGAAAGCGAATGATCCATATCTGGAGACATGACTCCAGATTTTCAATCGTGCAGTGCCTCACGACGAACAACTGATCTCCAGATGCTTGCCCCATTCCGGCGGCCGCTCGGCGTAGCTTTCCATCCCCGGTTGTTCCTCGAACGGATTGCTCAGCACCGCGTGCAGTCGACGGACTTCCGAGTAGTCGCCGTTCTGCGCTGCCTCGATGGCCTTTTGCGCCAGGTAGTTGCGCAGGATGTACAGCGGGTTGACCGCGTGCATCCGCTGGCGGCGCTGCTCTTGATCAAGCGTGCCTTCACGGGAAACCCTGGCGACGTAGAGCTCGCCCCAGGCGTCAAAGCCCTTGAGGTCGACGAAGTCATCACGCAAGCGGGTGATGGCCTGTTCCGGCGTTTGATCACCCAAACGGCGGAAAAACAGGCTGTAGTCGACGCCGCTGTTTTGCATCAGTTGTAGCAGGTTCTCCAGCAGTTTCTGGTCGTCATCCTCGGCGGTGGTCAGGCCGAGGCGGCGGCGCATCAGGTCCAGGTAATGGGCCTGGAACAGTGGCAGATACAGCCCGAGGGTTTCGCGCAGGGCTTCCACGCTGATGAACGGCGTCAGGGCCTGGGCCAGGGCGCTGAGGTTCCACTGGCCAATCGGCACCTGGTTGCTGAAGGAGTAACGACCTTGGTCGTCTGAGTGATTGCAGATGAAGTTGGCGTCGAAGTCATCGAGGAACGCGAATGGGCCGAAATCGAAGGTGATGCCCAGGATCGACATGTTGTCGGTGTTCATCACCCCGTGGCAGAAACCATAGGCCTGCCATTTGGCGATCAGTTCGGCGTTGCGCTCCACCACTTCGCGGAACATCGCCATGTACGGCTCCGGTTGTTCCAGGCACTGCGGGAAGTGCATGGCCAGCACGTGATCACCCAGCTCTTTCTGTTGCTCGGGGCGCTTGGTGTAGTAGAAATATTCGAAGTGGCCGAAGCGCACATGGCTCGGCGCCAGGCGCAGGACCATGGCTGCGCGTTCCTGCTTTTCGCGCCACACCGGGGTGTCGGAGCCGATTACGCACAAGGCGCGGGTGGTCGGGATATTCAGTGCGTTCAGGGCTTCGGAGGCGAGGAATTCGCGGATCGACGAGCGCAGTACCGCCCGGCCATCACCCATGCGTGAAAATGGCGTCTGGCCGGCGCCCTTGAGGTGCAGGTCCCAGTGTTCGCCGGCCTCGTTGTACACCTCGCCGAGCAACAGGCCGCGACCGTCGCCCAATTGCGGGTTGTAGGAACCGAACTGATGTCCGGAATAGACCATCGCCCTTGGAATTGCGTCGGCCCAGAGCTTGTGGCCGCTGAACAGTTCGGCGAACTCCGGGGTTTCGGCCACGGCCGGGTCGAGGTCCAGCAGCGCCATGGCGGCGGGGCTGGCCACGACCAGGCGTGGATTATCGATGGGCTCGGGCAGCACATGGGCGGAAAACGCATCGCCCAGGCGGTCGAAGCGGTTATCGAAGGTGAGTTCGTCGAGGGCTTTCAAGGGCCGGCTCCAGCAGAATGTCCGAGCATTCTGCTGGGGAAAGGCCGGTTAGTCGAGTTTGGCGGCCGGCGGTTGTTGCGACGACTTACCGTCGACGATCGGCACGATGGTTTTCGCTTCCGGCTCGATCGGCACCATCTTGTATTCCTGGCCGTGCAGGTTCTTGAGGTAGACCTCCATCTGCCGGAACGAGATGTTGATGTGCTGCTTCTTGAACTCGCGGTTGATGAAGCGGTTGACCTCGTCGAGCACCGGGTTGCGGTCGCCGAGGTCGCGCACGTGCATGCGCAACTCGTGGTCGAGGGTGCTTTCGCCGAAATTCAGGAAGTACACGTGGGGCTCCGGGTCTTTCAGCACGCGCGGGTTTTCGCGTGCGGCCTTGAGCAACAGCTCTTTCACCAGGTCCAGGTCCGAGCCGTAGTCGACGCCGAGCTTGAGGGTCACCCGGGTGATGGTGTCGGTCAGCGACCAGTTGATCAGTTGCCCGGTAATGAACGTCTTGTTCGGGACGATGATGTCCTTGCGATCGAAGTCGGTGATGGTCGTGGCGCGGATGCGGATCTTGCTCACGGTGCCCGACAGGTTGCCGATGGTGATGGTGTCACCGATCCGCACCGGACGTTCGAACAGGATCATGATGCCGGAAATGAAGTTGGCGAAGATCTCCTGCATGCCGAAACCGAGGCCGACCGACAACGCTGCCACCAGCCATTGCAACTTGTCCCAGCTTACGCCGAGGGTCGATAGCGTCGAGACAAAACCGACGCCGGCGATCACGTAGGACAGCAACGTGGTGGTCGCGTAGGCGCTGCCCTGGGCAAGGTTGAGCTTCGACAGCACGAACACTTCGAGCAAACCCGGCAGGTTGCGCGCCAGGGCGAAGGTGATGCCGATGATGATCAGTGCGCCGAGCATGTCGCCGATGCTGATCGGCACCATGCTCATGTTGGCGCCGGTACCGCTGGTGTATTCGTAGAGGGTGACGTTGTCCAGATACGAGAACACCGTGATCAGGTCGGCCCAGACCCAATACAGTGCCGCCATGAAGCCGCCGAGAAGCGCCAGGCGGATCAGGCGCAGGGACTGTTCGTTGACCTTCTCGATGTCCATCGTCGGTTCTTCGATCACGGCTTCACCATCGCCGGCCTCTTTGGCGGCCAGCCGCTTGGCCAAGGCGCGCTGGTAGGCCAGGCGCCGGGCCGCCACACTGAGGCCGCGCACGAAGGTGGCTTCGATCACCAGCCAGAACATCAGCAGGTACAGGGTGTTGATCAAGCGGTCGCTGAGCTTCAGCGCGGTGTAGTAGTAGCCGAAGCACACCGCCACGAACAACGCGACGGGCAGTGCGGTGAACAGGATCCCCACCAGTTTGCGGAACAGCGAAGCGTTTTCGTGGGTCGGGCTGCTGATGAGCAGGCGGCTGAGCAGCAAGGTCATCAAGGCGTAGCAGATCAGCACCACCGGCATGCCGAGCACGTCATCGGCCAGTGCCGCCGGTTGCAGTTCGGCAACGGCGACTACGGTCACCAGTGCCATGACCACGATGCCGAGGCGGCGGATCCATCTGCGCAGGAATTCCACCTGGGGCTTTTCCCAGCGGAAATGCAGTTCTGCCACGCCACCCGGCGCGAGGATCCGGTACGCGGTGTAGAACACCAGCCAGGCCCCGGCCATTTGCAGCAGCGCCGCGCCCATATTGGCGTTCTGCCCACGGGCGTCGATTTGCAGGGCCAGCCCGCACAATGCGAGGCCCAGTGAAACCGGCATCGCCAGGAGAATGTTGATCAGAATTGCCTGCGGCGTATGCCACTGGCTGTCGCGTTTGAAGTGACCGATGTCCTGGTGAACCTTGTTCAGTCGCGCGTATAGACTCTTGCGCCGCCACAGCAGTGCGCCGATCAGCAAGGCCAGTGGCAGGAACAGCAGCGGGCGCTGGGTCAGGCCGTCGGTCAGTTCGCTCAGGCTTGAAAGTACCGGCAGCGTATCGACTTGCCGCTGGAGGCGATCCGGCACACTGTGAATCCACTCCAGGTCCAGCGGCTTGTTGCTGGGAATCCAGAACATCTGTTCATCGAGGGTCGCCCGCAGGCTTTGCGCGGTGCTGAGCAATTGCTTCTGGTTCAGTTGCAGGGTGATGGATTCATTGAGCACCGCGCTCAGTTCGCGGTTGAGTCGCTCCAGCAGGTCGGCGCGGGTGGTGGCCAGTTCCATCAGGCTTTTGCGCAGCTGCGCCGTGACTTGCTCGGGGGGTTGGGTCGACAGCAGGTTTTCGACGTAGGTGGTCGGATTGCTCAGCAATTCCCGTTGCTGGCTGACTTCGAACTGATACAGGCGAATGTCGGCGATCTGATCGGCCAGGTTGCGGTCGAGCCGCAGGCGCGGCAGCGCCTGTTTCTGTTTGTAGAGAATCTTCGAGAGCAGCAGGCTGCCTTTGAGCACGTTGATTTGCTCGTCCAGGGCCGCATCGCTCTGGGTCAGGCTGTCCAGCTGCTGCTTGGTCTGCAGGTTCTGCTGGGTGACTTCGTTGAGGCGGTCGGTGCTCTTGAGCAGGTAGTCCGAGAGCTTCAGGTTGGCCGCGCTTTCGGTGGCCAAAAGGCTGCTGCCGCCGGCCTTCTGCGCTTCGATGGATTGCTGGGTGACCGTTTCCTGGGACAGCGCCAGACGCTTCTGGTTGATCAGGGTTTGCAGTTCCTGGATTTCCTTATCCAGGCGGTCGGATCGCTCCGACAACAGGTCATGCTGGCTGTTGCCGAGGTCTTGCAATTGGGTATTGCCGGCCAGTTCCTGGCGCCGCAGCGGGATCAGGGCGTTCAGCGCCGCCAACTCGGCATTGAGCTGGTCGCGCTGCTCGGCGCTCAGGGTCTTGCCGGCGTCCTTGCCGTTCTTGAGGGTGGTGTTTATCTGCTGAATGCGCGTCTGGCTGCTGGATATCTCCGCCTGGGCGCGCTCGGGGCGGGTCTGGGCGGTGATGATCAGGCTGTTGGCATCGGCCAGGGCCTTTTGCAGGTCGCTTTGCTGGGTGGAGCGCTCGGTGAGCAATTGTTCAAGCTGCTGGATCGGTTCCTTGGCGAAACGCTGCGCCACCGGCACCACGGCACTGGCCTTGAGGCGGGTCAGTTCACGCTGGTTCTCGATGGTCTGTTTGGGCGCATTGCTCAATTGCTGCTTGAGCGCGACCAGCTTCTGCTCGTAGTCACGCTTGTTGTTGAGCTGGCTCAGCGTGCCTTGCAGGACCGATTGCAGGGCCTTCAGATCGGCTTCCGGCAGTTTGCGGTCGGCGATCTTGTCCAGGCTCGCTTGCACGGCTTCGCTGGAAGGCGGTTCGGCCGCTTGCGCCGCTTGCGATAAACCAAGGGTGCTGACAGAGAGACTCAAGCCCAGCAGGGCGACGGCGAAAATGGAGCGCAGATTAGGCATAAAGACCGGTCAAGCAAGTGATAGTGGAAGCAGTTTAGAGGAAGAGTCCGGGACCCGGGCGACTTCCTTCGGGGAATCTGACGCCCACTTTACCGATCTTGTTCCCGTCCATGACGGCCACGGTCCAGATGGTGTTGTTCCATTCCACCTGGTCACCCACCACCGGCGCACCGCCAACCTTCTGGGCAATGAAGTGACCCAGGGACATGTCCGGATCGATGCCTTCGACCTTCAGGCCATAAAGGGCCGCAACCGCGGCCAGCTGGGCGTCTCCTTCGAGTACGAAGTCGCCGAAGAAGCGCAGATCGAGGCCCCGTTGTGGCGCCTGGCTGAAGAGTTTTCCGAGGGCCGGCAGGTTGTGTTCATGGCCGATAACACACAACAAATCATCGACTTCCAGCACTGTACTACCCGACGGATGGAGCAATTGCTGGCCACGAAACAGGGCGGCGATACGGGTGCCTTCGGGCATATTCAGCTCGCGAAGGGGCGAACCGATGCACCATTTTTCCGCGCCCAGGCGATAGACGAACAGTTCCCACTCGCTGGTGACGTGCACTTCCAGGGCCGAGCGGGAGATGGGTGCAGGCTCCGGGGGCACCGTCACCTTCAGCAGCTTGGCGACCCACGGCAGGCTCGTGCCCTGAACCAGCAGCGACACCAGCACGATAAAGAACGCGAGGTTGAAGTAGAGCTGAGCGTTGGGCAGGCCGGCCATCAGCGGGAACACCGCAAGAATGATCGGGACCGCGCCGCGCAAGCCGACCCAGGAAATGAATGCCTTCTCGCGACCATGGAATGCCTTGAACGGCAACAGGCCAACTATCACCGACAGTGGCCGGGCAAACAGAATCATCCACAGCGCCAGTGCCAGTGCCGGCAAGGCGATAGGCAGCAGGTCGTGGGGCGTCACCAGCAGCCCCAGCACCAGGAACATGCCGATCTGCGCCAGCCAGGCCATGCCGTCGAGCATGTGCAGGATGCCGTGGCGGCTGCGCACCGGACGGTTGCCGATCACCAGGCCGCAGATGTATACCGCCAGGAAGCCACTGCCGTGCAGGGCGTTGGTCAGCGCAAACACCACCAGGCCGCCGGCAATCACCAGGATCGGATACAGGCCGGTGGCCAGGTTGATGCGATTGACCAGTTGCAGCATGAGCCAGCCACCGCCCAGGCCGATGACTCCGCCGATGCCGAACTCGCGCAGCAAGTGGGTCAGCAGGCTCCAGTGCAGGCCGGTCTGGCCGCTGGCGAGCATGTCGATCAGGGTGACGGTGAGAAACACTGCCATCGGGTCGTTGCTGCCGGATTCGATCTCGAGGCTGGCGGTTACCCGTTCGTTCAGACCCTTGCCGCCCAGCAGCGAGAACACCGCGGCGGCGTCGGTAGAACCGACGATGGCGCCGATCAGCAGGCCTTGAATCAGGTTCAAGTCGAACAGCCACGCGGCCGCCATGCCGGTCAGCCCGGTGGTAATCAACACCCCGACCGTCGCCAGCGACAGCGCCGGCCATAACGCCACGCGGAAACTCGACACCCGGGTGCGCAGGCCGCCGTCCAGCAGGATCACCGCCAGCGCGAGGTTGCCCACCAGATAAGCCGTGGGGTAGTTATCAAAAAGAATGCCGGCGCCATCGACACCGGCCGCCATGCCGACGGCCAGGATGATCACCAGAATCGGGATGCCGAGACGGGACGAAAGTGAGCTCACCAGAATGCTCGCACCTACCAGCAACGCGCCGATCAAGAACAGGCTGTTGATGGTCGTCGCATTCAAAGGCAGTACTCCAGAAAGCTGAAAGGCGGGCGCAAACTGACCATGCAGTCTGCGTGCCAGCGATTCTAACCTGTTGAAATGTGATGCTGTCAAAAAGCTTTTTGCAGGCGATTCTTCACGCCGGGTGAAATCATTGTGGCGAGGGGGCTTGCCCCCGTTCGGCTGCGAAGCAGTCGTAAATCCGGTAGATGCGATTTAATGGATGTACGCGGTTAACAGGGAAGGGGCCGCTGCGCAGCCCAACGGGGGCAAGCCCCCTCGCCACAGAGTCAGCGGTGCTCGTTAAAGGCTAAACCGCCCAACCAGAGTGTTCAGGTCTACCGCCAGGCGCGACAGTTCATTGCTCGCCGCACTCGTCTGATTCGCCCCGGTGGCCGACTGCACCGACAGGTCACGGATGTTAACCAGGTTGCGATCCACTTCACGGGCCACCTGTGCCTGTTCTTCAGCGGCGCTGGCGATCACCAGGTTGCGCTCGTTGATTTCGACGATGGCGCTGTTGATGGTGTCCAGCGACATCCCGGCGCCGCGGGCGATGTTCAGGGTCGATTCGGCGCGTTCGGTGCTGTTGCGCATCGAATCCACCGCGTGCTCGGTGCCGCTCTGGATGCTGCCGATCATGCGTTCGATCTCGCTGGTCGACTGCTGGGTGCGGTGAGCCAGGGCACGTACCTCGTCGGCCACCACCGCAAAACCACGACCGGCCTCACCGGCGCGCGCGGCCTCGATGGCGGCGTTCAAGGCCAGCAGGTTGGTCTGGTCGGCCAGGCCACGGATCACATCCAGTACCTTGCCGATGTCACGGGACTCGTTGGCCAGGTCGCCGATCAGGGTCGCGGTGCTCTGCACGTCGGCGCTCATGCGTTCGATGGCGCTGACGGTTTCCTGCACCAGGTCACGGCCGTCACCGGCAGATGTGGTGGCGTTCTTCGAGGCCTCGGACGTGCTGACCGCGTTACGCGCGACTTCTTCCACGGCGCTGGTCATTTCGTTGACTGCGGTGGCAGCCTGTTCGATTTCGTTGTTCTGCCGGGTCAGGCCACGGGCGCTTTCGTCGGTGACGCTGTTGAGTTCTTCTGCGGCAGACGCAAGTTGCGTGGCCGAGCCGGAAATGCGCTGCAGTGTGTCGCGCAGTTTTTCCTGCATCTTCGACATGGCCAGCAGTAAACGGCCGGCTTCATCCTGGCCGTCAACGGTGATCGGGCGCGTCAGGTTGCCTTCGGCAATCTGTTCGGCGGCGCCCAGGGCATTGGCGATCGGTTGGGTGATGCTGTTGGTCAGCAACCAGGCGAGCAGCAGCGTCAAGGCGGTGGCGATCACCAACAGGGTGATTACCAGGTTGAACGCCGAATCGTATTGATCCGCCGACTGTTGGTTGGTGTCGTGGCTCTGCTGGGTATTGATCTCCAGCAGGCGGTTCAGCACGGTGTTGACCGCTTCGGAGTTGTTGAGCAAATCGGTGTTGAGCAGGCTGCGCAATTCATCGATCTGATTATTGCGCGACAGGGTCTTCATCCTGTCTTCGATCTGGCGGTATTGGCCCAGCAGCTGTACGTATTGATCGTAGGTTGCGCGTTCCTGCGGGCTGGCAATCAGCTTTTCGTAGGTTGCCTGAGCGGTGCGAATCTGCTGGTTGCGCGTCTCCAGCAGTTCCATGGTTTTCTGCTGCACATCAGGCTCGCGGTTCACCAGCAAGCGATAGGACAGCACGCGCAGGCGCAAGGTGAGCTGGGTGAAGTCGTCCAGGCTCTTGATGCTCGGCACACTGTTGTTGGTGATGTTCTCGGCCGCGCCGCGGATCTTGCTCATCTGATTCAAGGCAAACACCCCCAGAACCATCATCAAGCCGCCAATCAGGGCAAAGCTGAGGAACGCCCGAGGGGCGATATTCATATTACGAAGGGACATGGCGTTCACCGGGAAAGAGCGCATCCGCGCGGGGCTGAGGCTGCTGTATGGATGGCTTATCGGTCGCCGGACTGAAGTCTTGAGTCCTTGCGCGTTTTTACTGCGACCGGGCGAGCCCGCTCGCGAAAAACGCATGGACAACGCAATCATTCAGACAGGGCGCGATATCGTTCACGTCCATCGCGAGCAAGCTCGCTCCTACATAGGCGGGCGACGAAGTGCAGGAACCAGATCGGGGTATCACAGTCTCTACAGTTCGCGAGAAAGGTCACTCGTCAGCAAAATCAAGGCTTTGCGCCTGTATAACCCTGGCATCCAGGGTGACTTTTCTTTATCGTACGCGCCCTTTGAAAAAGCCCGGAAAATCAAAATGTTGGAAGCATCCCTAAGCCAATTGGAACAACTGGTCAGTGACCTGGTGCAACAGAACCAGACGTTGCTCGGCACCAACCAGACCCTGACCGCAGAACTGGCCCAGGCCAAGGATGAAAACGAAAGCCTGCAACTGAACCTGATGGAGCAGGAAGAGAAGCAAGGCGCCACGGCGGCTCGCATCCAGGCCCTGGTTGAGCGCGTCAGCGCAGGCCCTGTCAGCGCATGAGTTACAACGCCGCAGGGGTAAAAGTCGTCTCGATCCTGGGGGAGGACTATTCGATCAAGGCACCGGCCGGGGAAGAACAGACCCTGCTGGACGCCGCGATGATGTTGAAGGCAGCCCTGGCCGAAACCAAGAGGAAGTACCCGACGCTGATCGGTGACCGATTGCTGGTGCTGGCGGCGATGAATCTGTGTTCCCAGCAGATCGAAATGCAGAAACAGCACAAGCTCGACCTCGACCGTTACCAAGAGCAAGTCAGCGCCACGGTTGAAGTGATTTCCAAGACGATCAATCAGGCCTGATCGGCTTTGCGCACAACCAAAGAATAGATTGTCGGTTGGCTTGTATACAATCGGCACGGCTGTTGCAGTGTTTCAGCCTCTTATTCTTTGGGGGTGCTCCATGCAGTTCTGGCGACGCAGTATTCAATGGCAGTTGATCCTGAGCATGGGCACCGCCCTACTGGTCAGTATCCTGATTGTGGTTGGCATTTATACCCTGGTGGTCAACCGCCTCGCCCAGAGCTATCTGGTCGAACAAGCGTTGCCGTCGAGCATCGAAGCGATGCGCAACGACATCGAGCGGATCCTCGTTCAACCCCTTACCGCCGCCAAGGACATCGCCAGCAACAGCATGGTGCGCGACTGGCTGGCCGGGGGTGAGGACAGCGCCAGGACCGCCAGCTTCGCGCAGTATCTGGAAGGCATTCGCGCCGAGCACAAAGCCTTTACCGCGCTGATCATCGGCACCGCGTCCAGCCATTACATTACCGAAAAAGGCCTGGACCGCACCCTCAGTCGTTCCAATCCCAAGGACGCCTGGTTCTACTCGTTCCTCGACAGCAACCAGCCGCGCACCCTCAATATCGACAACGACACGGCCACCGGAGAATTGGCGCTGTTCATCGACCTCAAAGTCGAGCAGGCCGGTAAAGTCGTGGGCGTTGCCGGGCTTGGCCTGAGCATGAAAGAGCTGTCGGAGCTGATCCACAACTTCAGCTTCGGAGAGCGCGGCAAGGTCTATCTCGTGCGTTCCGACGGTTTGATCCAGGTTCATCCCGAGGCGCAATTCAGCGGTAAGCGTACCTTGGTCGAGCAGATTGGCGAGTCAGCTGCGCAAGCGGTCATGGGTCAAAAAACTGCCACCAACAGCAGCTTCCAGCGTGATGGCGAAGACTTTCTCGCGTTGAGTCTGCCTTTGCGCGATCTCGGCTGGACGCTGGTGGCCGAAGTGCCGCAATCGCAGATCTACGCCGAAGCCCGGCGCGCCATGTGGATGAGCAGCGGTATCGGCCTGGCGGTGGCGATTGTGTGTCTGTTGCTGGTGGTGCTGCTGGCCCGTGGGTTGGTGCGGCCGATTCGTCAGGTAACAGCGGCACTGGTTGCCATCGGTAGCGGTGGTGGAGATTTGACCCACCGGTTAGATTCCAGTCGCGCCGATGAGCTGGGCGATCTGGCGCGCGGCTTCAATCGCTTTCTCGACAGCCAGCGCGACATGATTGGTGAAGTGTTGACCACCAGTGAGCGACTGCGCACCGCTGTCGGCCAGGTTGCACGGGTGGTGGATAACACCGCTGAGCGCTCCGGGCGCCAACAGGAAATGACCGACATGGTGGCAACCGCTGTCCATGAAATGGGCCTGACCGTTCAGGAAATCGCCCATAACGCCGGCAATGCGGCGCTCGCATCACAAACGGCTCGGGATGAGGCAATGCAGGCACGGGAAGTGGTGGGTGGCTCGATCCGCCATATCGAAAGCATGTCTGACGAAATCGGCGTTGCGGCCACAGCGGTGGGTGAACTGGCCCATCAAGTGGCGTCGATCGACCAGGTGCTGGCGGTGATTCGGGGGATTTCCGAGCAGACCAACCTGCTGGCGCTCAACGCCGCTATCGAAGCGGCGCGAGCCGGGGACATGGGGCGCGGGTTTGCCGTGGTGGCCGATGAAGTGCGGACTTTGGCGCGGCGTACGCAGGCGTCTACCGATGAAATCCAGCAGATGATCGGCAGTCTCAAACAGGGGGCGGAGAATGCGGTTTCGTCGATGCATTCCGGGCAAGCCGCGACCGGCACGGGTGTCGAGTCCAGCCAGCGTACCGGGGCTTCGTTGACCGCGATTACCGGGCAAGTGGAGCGCATCAGCGACATGAACCATCAGGTGGCGACGGCGACGGAAGAGCAATCGGCGGTGACCGAGGAGATCAACCGGAACGTACAGGGGATTTCCGACCTGGCGCGGGCGACGGCGGGGGAGGTCAGGGCCTGTCGGGATGATTGTCAGACGTTGCAGCGGTTGGCGGATGATTTGGCGCGGCAGATGGGTGGGTTCAAGCTGAGCTGATGTTTCGCCTGTGCGGGCCTCTTCGCGAGCAAGCCCGCTCCCACAGGTTTTCTGGTGTACACAAAATTGATGTTTCACACCGGCAACTGTGGGAGCGGGCTTGCTCGCGAATGGATTTCAGCAGCACCACAAAACTTTGATCAGAACCACTCATCCTGCATCCCCAGGCACACATCATCCCGAGCCTCAAGAATTGCCAGCTCATGATGGCAACCCGGCACTTCCCACGTAAGGAAGTAGCGCGCCGCCTGCAGCTTGCCTTTATAGAAGGCCACATCCGCCGCATTACCCTTGGCCAAACCTTCCTCGGCACGAATCGCCTGTTCCAGCCAGCGCCAGCCGATCACCGTGTGACCAAACACTTTCAGGTACAGCGCCGAGTTCGCCAGGCTGCTGTTGACCTTGCCTTGGGCCAGATCAGTCAGCAGGCCGATGGTCACGGCTTGCAGGCGTGCCACCAGTTTCTCCAGCGGCTCGCGCAGCGGCGTCAATGAATCAAACGCCTGTGCTCGTTCGCCAGTGTCGGCGATCAGGCGGATCAGTTGCTTGAGCCCCGCGCCACCGTTCTGCGCCAGTTTGCGGCCCAAAAGGTCCAGCGACTGAATACCGTGGGTGCCTTCGTGGATCGGGTTCAGGCGGTTGTCGCGGTAGTACTGCTCCACCGGGTATTCGCGGGTGTAGCCGTGGCCGCCGAGGATCTGGATCGCCAGTTCATTGGCTTTCAGGCAGAACTCCGACGGCCAGGATTTGACGATCGGTGTCAGTAAATCCAGCAGTTCATGGGCTTGTTTGCGTTCGGCTTCGGTCGCAAGCGTGGTGGTGTCATCGAACAGTCGCGCCGCATAAAGACCCAAGTCAAACGAACCTTCGACGTAAGCCTTTTGCGTCAACAGCATGCGTTTCACGTCGGCATGCTGAATGATCGCCACCGGTGCAGTGTTCGGGTCCTTGCTGTCTGGCACGCGGCCCTGCGGACGCTCGCGGGCGTATTCCAGCGAGTACAGATAGCCGGCGTAACCAAGCATTACCGCGCCCATGCCGACGCCGATCCGCGCCTCGTTCATCATCTGGAACATATAACTCAAACCATGGTGCGGCTTGCCCACCAGATAGCCGACGCACTCGCCGTTATCGCCGAAATTCAGTGCGGTGGAGGTGGTGCCGCGCCAGCCCATCTTGTGGAACAGCCCGGCCAGCAACACGTCGTTGCGTTGGCCGAGGCTGCCATCGTCGTTGACCAGGAACTTGGGCACGATGAACAGCGAAATGCCCTTCACCCCGGCCGGTGCGTCCGGCAGCTTGGCCAGCACCATGTGCACGATGTTTTCCGACAGCGGATGATCGCCACCAGAGATGAAAATCTTGTTGCCCTTGAGGCGATAGGTGCCGTCAGACGCAGGTTCTGCGCGGGTACGAATATCCGACAGCGACGAGCCTGCGTGGGGTTCGGTCAGGGCCATGGTGCCGAAGAAGCGGCCATCGATCATCGGTTGCAGGAAGCGGCGCTTCTGCTCTTCAGTGCCGAAGCTCTCGATCAGGTTCGCCGCGCCCATGGTCAGGAACGGATACGACGTCGAAGCCGCGTTGGCCGATTGAAAGTGCGCGAAGCAGGCCTGGGACAGCAGCGTAGGAAGCTGCATGCCGCCAGCGTCGAAACTGCGCGCGGCGTTGAGGAAGCCGGCTTCGAGGAAGGCATCTACCGCCGGTTTCACTTCCGGAATCAGAATCGCCTGACCGTTCTCGTAGCGTGGCTCGTTCTCGTCGCCCTTGCGGTTGTGCGGGGCGAAGAACTTCTCGGCGATGTTGCGGGCGGTGCCAATGGCGGCATCGAAGGTTTCGCGGTTGTGCTCGGCGAAACGCTCACGCTGGGTCAGGCCCTCGGCATCAAGGACTTCATACAGCTCGAAAGCCAGATTACGGGAACTGAGCAACGTCTCGGACATGGCGGCCTACCTTTTATTGGAGTGGACCGAGTCTAGGCTTGTGAATTTATGCTGAATAGCATGATTGATGAGCGTGATAATTGGGCAGAGCAGAGGCTTTGCAGGCGCCACAAAGCCAATGTGGGAGATTCTATGTTGCAGGGGAACCCTGCAACTTCAAATTCGGCTGGTATTCGCTCTGGTTTTTCATGAGGGCGAATGCCACTCGGCAAAGCTTGCGGGCAAGAATGACCAAGGCCTGAGTTC
>NZ_JAHBDG010000019.1:0-85750 GCF_019956305.1 Pseudomonas sp. BF-B-30
TCAAGCACCATGCTGGCAGCATGCAGCTTGAACTCGCGGGTATAGACCTTTCTTTCGTTCATGGAACCTCCAAGTTGGCGAAATCATATCGCCCTTAAGAGGTGTCCGGAATTATTAGGCCAGTTCAAGCTCGCTCCTACAAGGGTTGGCGTACGGAAACAGTGCGAGGAATACCTAGAAACTTCGATCACACGGGGTAATACCAGTATATCCCGTGTTAATCACATTCAGCATTTAACTTTTTACATTGAATGGTACAATGTGTATTTACGTGGTACGTACCACATTATCAAAACCCGGGAGATCTCATGGCACGCGGCGGTGTAAATAAAGCGGTGGTTCAAGCCGCTCGGTTG
Source organism: Pseudomonas sp. BF-B-30 (assembly GCF_019956305.1). Lineage (NCBI taxonomy): Bacteria > Pseudomonadati > Pseudomonadota > Gammaproteobacteria > Pseudomonadales > Pseudomonadaceae > Pseudomonas > Pseudomonas sp. BF-B-30. Next base: position 357 of record NZ_JAHBDG010000019.1, read on the forward strand.
GCGATCCTCGCCCGCGGCGAAAACCCCAGCATCGATGCCGTACGCATCGAAATGGGCAATACCGGCTCGAAAACCACGATTCATCGCTACCTCAAGGAGCTCGATGACCGGGTCGAACCTGTCGAGGCACCCACAGAACCGATCGACGACGAACTGATGGCGCTGGTGGCACGGCTCGCGCAAAGACTCAAGGAGCAGGCGCAAGAGCCCATCGACCAGGCACGCGCGCAGTACGAAGAACAACGCAAGGCGCTGGAAAACCAGCTCGGCGAAGCGCAAGAGGACAACAGCGAACTGCACCAGCAATACGAGTTTCAAAGCCTGGCGCTGACTCAGGAATCCGAGGCCCTGCAAGAAACCCGAGCCATGCTGCAAACGGAGCAAACCCGCAACGCCGGGTTGAATCAGGCGCTGGCCGATTTCGAATTGCGTTTGAAGGACAAGGACGAGCAGATCCGCTCCCTTGAAGAAAAACACCTGCACACTCGCGACGCACTGGAGCACTACCGCAATGCGGTCAAGGAACAGCGCGAACAGGAAATGAGTCGCCACGAAGGCCAGGTGCAACAGATACAGATGGAACTGCGTCAGGCGCAACAAAGCGCACTGGTACGCCAGGATGAAATCACCCAGCTGCACCGCGACAACGAACGCTTGCTGACTGAAAACCGCGGCACGCTGCGCGAACTGAGCCTGCTTCAAGAACAGCTCAAGCAAAGCAATACCCGTCAGGATCAGTTGCTGGAACAGGCCACCCGCGTCGACGGTGAGCGCACCCTCCTCCAGGAACGCCTGCGCGTCGCTCTGCTGGAAAGCCAGGCACTCAAGCAGAACGTCGACGAGCAGTCGCAGCTCAACAGGTCACTGGAAATGGATCTGGCCAAGACCCGGGCGGATCTGGAAGAACGCGTACGTCTGGCCGCGACCCTTGCGGCAGCGGCAGACGCAGCGAAGGACGCTTAACCGGCGACCGGCGTACGCATGGTGACGAACTCTTCGGCGGCCGTCGGGTGCACCCCGATGGTTTCGTCGAAGTCGCGCTTGGTGGCGCCGGCCTTCAAGGCAATCGCCAGGCCCTGGACGATTTCACCGGCTTCCGGGCCGACCATGTGGCAACCCAGGACCTTGTCGGTGTTGGCGTCCACCACCAGTTTCATCAGCGTGCGCTCCTGGCATTCGGTCAGGGTCAGCTTCATCGGCCGGAAGCGGCTTTCGAAGATCTGCACCTCGTGACCGGCTTCGCGAGCTTCTTCCTCAGTCAAACCGACGGTGCCGATGTTCGGCAGGCTGAACACCGCCGTCGGGATCATCTTGTAATCCACCGGACGATACTGCTCTGGCTTGAACAGGCGTCGCGCCACCGCCATGCCTTCAGCCAGGGCCACCGGCGTCAGCTGAACACGACCGATCACATCGCCCAGCGCCAGGATCGACGGCTCGGCGGTTTGATACAGCTCATCGACTTCGACAAAGCCTTTCCTGTCGAGTTTGACCCCGGTGTTTTCCAGCCCCAGATTGTCCAGCATCGGACGACGACCCGTGGCGTAGAACACGCAATCGGCTTCCAGCTGGCGACCATCCTTGAGCGTGACTTTCAGGCTGCCATCGGCCAGCTTGTCGATGCGCTCGATGTCCGCGTTGAACTGCAGGTCCATGCCGCGCTTGGTCAACTCTTCCTGCAAATGCTTGCGCACGGAACCATCGAAGCCGCGCAGGAACAGTTCGCCGCGATACAGCAGCGTGGTCTTGGCACCCAAACCATGGAAGATCCCGGCGAACTCGACCGCAATGTAGCCACCGCCCACCACCAGCACCCGCTTGGGCAGCTCTTTGAGGAAGAACGCCTGGTTGGAACTGATGGCATGCTCATGCCCCGGAATCTCCGGAATCTGCGGCCAGCCGCCGGTGGCGATCAGGATGTTCCTGGCGGTAAAACGCTCACCATTGATCTCGACCTGATGCGGATCGACGATCTTCGCGTGACCTTCATGCAAGGTCACGCCGCTGTTGACCAGCAGGTTGCGATAAATGCCATTGAGGCGATTGATCTCGCGGTCCTTGTTGGCGATCAACGTCGGCCAGTCGAACTGCGCCTCATCCAGGCCCCAGCCAAAACCGGAAGCCTGCTCGAAGTCTTCGGCAAAGTGCGCACCGTAGACCAGCAACTTTTTCGGCACGCAGCCGACGTTCACACAGGTCCCGCCCAGGTAGCGGCTTTCGGCCACGGCCACTTTCGCACCGAACCCGGCGGCAAACCGCGCAGCCCGCACACCGCCGGAACCGGCGCCAATCACATATAGGTCAAAATCGTAGGCCATTTTCAATCTCCTCGGCAGGTGACCAGCATACCCGCAGACATTTGTTGGGCAAGCGCTGCAGTCGATATGGGGCCTGAAAATGAAAAAGCCACCCGAAGGTGGCTTTTCAATACAGTCAGGTCGAAAGCGATCAGTACGCCTTGCCCGTCTTGTAGAAGTTCTCGAAGCAGAAGTTGGTCGCGTCGATGTAGCCTTCGGCGCCGCCGCAGTCGAAACGCTTGCCCTTGAACTTGTAGGCAATCACGCAACCATCCTGCGCCTGTTTCATCAGGGCGTCAGTGATCTGGATCTCGCCGCCTTTGCCTGGCTCGGTTTGTTCGATCAGGCTGAAGATGTCCGGCGTCATGATGTAACGACCGATGATCGCCAGGTTCGACGGGGCATCTTCCGGTTTTGGCTTCTCGACCATGTTGCGCACGCGGTACAGGTCGTCACCGATCAGGTCGCCTGCAATCACACCGTATTTGCTGGTTTCTTGCGGGTCTACTTCCATGATCGCGACGATGGTGCAGCGATACTGCTTGTACAGCTTGACCATCTGCTTCAGTACGCCGTCACCTTCCAGGTTGACGCACAGGTCATCCGCCAACACCACGGCGAACGGCTCGTCACCGATCAGTGGGCGACCGGTCAGGATCGCGTGGCCCAGACCTTTCATTTCGGTCTGACGGGTGTAGGAGAACGAGCACTCATCCAACAGGCGGCGGATGCCGACCAGGTATTTCTCCTTGTCGGTGCCTTTGATCTGGTTTTCCAGCTCGTAGCTGATGTCGAAATGGTCTTCCAGGGCGCGCTTGCCGCGACCGGTGACGATGGAGATCTCGTTCAAGCCGGCATCCAGTGCCTCTTCGACGCCGTACTGGATCAGTGGCTTGTTTACCACCGGCAGCATTTCCTTGGGCATGGCTTTAGTCGCTGGCAGGAAGCGAGTACCGTAACCGGCTGCTGGGAACAAGCATTTCTTGATCATATAAGTCCTTGTAACGGCTGTGTGTACGAGTTTCGGCGCAGTCTAATCAGGCGGCGTGTACCTTACAATGCCCCGCGCTGGCTAACCGATGCCAACATAGAGAAATATTCTTGCCGATAGTTCCCTGCGCGGGTGTGCAGGTTACCGGACAAACTCTTATGCATAGCAGAGATTCGCACAATTGCACGCTTTCTACCGCAACTGACATCCCGCCATCCCCCCAATGGCACCTGCTGCGTGCGTTTGGCGGTATCATGGCGCGATTGAACCAGACAACGAGGCAAGTAGATGTCGGCAGTAAAAAGCGTCAACGGATTCCTGATCAATCAGGAGAAAGACGGCCAATGGTGGGTGGCCAGTGTCGCCGGTGAAAATATCGCCGGGCCTTTCCCTTCCGAAGCCCTGGCAATCGAAGTGGCCTCGGTGCTGGAGCTTGAGCACCCGGAACCCAAGCGACGCGGCAAGGACAAGAGCTGATCGACGCCCGATGCGAAAAGCCCTGGCATAGCGCAGGGCTTTTTTATGAATACTGAAAAAGAAGTGGCCTTTGGCTATAACCTTTTGAATCCGGCGCTGTCTCAGCCTTAGCCCACCCCCCTGACGATGATCAAGCCATGAATAAAGTTTTGCCTTTGCTGACGGTATTGGCCCTGAGCGGCTGCGCAACGTCGGAACAAACCTACCTGGCTAACGGAGAGCAGGGTCTATCGATTGACTGCTCCGGTGAAGCCAACTCCTGGGCTGCGTGCTACGAAAAGGCCGATGCGTCCTGCGCGGGCACCGGCTACAAGATTGTCGGAACCGATGGTACCCCCTCGCTCAAGGAGAGCGAAAAGACTCTCGGCGCCGACGTCGGTAACTACAAGAGCCGCAACGTCGTGGTGATCTGCAGGTAACCCGCCGCGCCCTACATATGGATTTCGGCGAATTTGATTCCAAGCCCGCGCACGGTATCGATCAGATCATCAAGGCGGCTGAAGGACTCGACTTCATCATTGTCATCCACCAGGAAATAGCTGCGCCCGGCGCTTTTCTTGAAAAACACGATCCATTCCCCCAGCTCCGCCGGATTCTGAATCACATGGGTGGCAGAGATTAAACCCTCTGCATGCCGCTCCCGGACCTGCTCTCGCTTCATTTTCGACTCCAGAAATAACGATGCCGCCAAAGCAGGGCTTTGGCGGCATCGGTGCTGATGGTCGATAGTCTATCAGCCGGAAATGCACTCGTTGGCAGCCTTCTGTACATCCTTTGGCCGCACCGGGACATTGGACATGCTCTCGTGCAGCTTGATGCTGCTGCCGCCGGAGCGTTCTTCGATGTCAAACACGGCAGACGGCCCCACGGAAAACTTGAGCGGCACGATCACGCGCAAGCCATCCTTGTGCGACTGGATCTGCAAGGCGCCTCGGCTATCGGCCAGTTTTTCGCTCAGGCATTGCGCGTATTCATGGGGCTTCTTGCCAGAAATCACGTTCATCGTCGGCAAGGACTCGTTGATGTCCGAGACGTTCGCGCAACCACTGATCGTCAATGCCATCGGCAACAACCACAAACCCCACTTCATACCAAACCTCCGTTAAAGACCCTCGGACAGCGCAACTGCGATTTTTCTCCGAGACAAACTGCTTTATCGCTCATCAAATGTGAAATAAGCGTTTTTAATTGTAGAAGCGGCCGGATAATAAGGCCTTCGGGCTGATAAACTGCGCCAATCGCCCATGCTATCGTTTTGATTTTGTAGAAAAAGCCCTTCTGGAGGCGCCTCATGAAATTTATCCATCAGCGCGAGCACCTCAATGAAGACGACATCGTCGTCATTCAATGCTCCCAAATGTGCAACATCCGCTTGATGAACGACGCCAACTTCCGCAGCTTCAAGAATGGCGGTCGTCACACCTATCACGGCGGTGCATTCGACACATTTCCGGCCCGCATCACAGCCCCGAGCACCGGTTTCTGGAACATCACGATCGACACCGTCAACCGCCGCGCTATCAGCGTGACGCGCAAACCCACCCTGACGCACTCGATCAAAATCATTCGCCGCTCCAGCACGAAACTGAGCTGATCAGCGAACCCGAAACACAAGACAGGCAGATACAACCGTGGCCCAAACGACCAAGTACGTCATCAAATACAAACTCAACGGTGAGCGCCGCTTCGAGTTTGCCCAGCTTGAAAACGGCACCCCGGAAGAAGCCAAGGCGGCGCTGGATGCCATTCATGGACAGGACGACGTCATCAGCGAAATCAGCGTCAGCAAAGCGCTGTAACACGATCCGGAGCGACAATGGACGTCGGCTCCCGCTCGCAGTTCGACCGCAAGCAGCGGAGTGCCAGCTTTATTTTTGCCTTGCAGACTGACCACCTCCATAACAAGAGGCCCGGCAATGAGCGAGCAATATCTGGACAGGCTGGACTGGCCCCGGCTGGAGCAGCAACTTGATCAGGACGGCTGCGCCGTCATCCCGTCACTGCTGAGTCACAAGGCTTGCGGGCAGGTCAGCGCCTGGTACCCTCGCACCGAACTGTTTCGCTCCCACGTGGTGATGGCTCGCCACGGGTTCGGCCGAGGCGAGTACAAGTATTTCAACTACCCGTTGCCGCAACTTGTGGCCCGCTTGCGCAGCGCGCTCTACCCACGACTGGTGCCCATCGCCAATCGCTGGCATGAACAGATGGGCTTGCCGGAGCGTTTTCCTGAAACCCTTCCAGCCTTCCTCGAACGTTGCCATGCCGCTGGTCAGAACCGTCCGACACCCTTGTTGCTGCAATATGGTCCGCAGGACTACAACTGCTTGCATCAGGATCTGTACGGTGAGCACGTTTTCCCGCTGCAAGTGGCGATCCTGCTGTCAGACCCGGATCAAGACTTCACCGGCGGCGAATTTGTCCTGACTGAACAGCGCCCGCGAATGCAGTCACGCCCGATGGTCATCGGCCTGAAGAAAGGTGACGGGTTGATCTTTGCGGTCAACCAGCGTCCGGTCAAAGGCACTCGCGGTTACTACCGCGTTACCCTGCGTCACGGCGTGAGTCGCCTGCACAGCGGCAAACGGCATACCCTTGGAATCATCTTCCACGATGCGTCATGAACCCATGAATCCGCAGACTTTCGATCTGTTTGCCGATGCAGAACCCGAGCAACAGCCCAGGCGCGAGCAGATCGGCGAACAGTCCTACGTGCTCAGAGGCTTCGCCCTGCCCTGGCTGGAGCGTTTGCTGCCTGCCCTGGAAGAAGTGCTGGCGGCCGCGCCGTTTCGGCAGATGGTCACACCCGGCGGTTTCACCATGTCGGTCGCCCTGAGCAGTTGTGGCCAATTCGGCTGGACCACTGACCGCAGCGGTTATCGGTACACCCGCCTCGATCCAGACACCGCAAAGCCCTGGCCAATGATGCCCGAGGTGTTTTTCCAACTGGCACAAGCGGCGGCGCAGGCAGCAGGGTTCACCGGTTTTGCGCCGGATTCCTGCCTGATCAACCGTTATATCCCCGGGGCAAAAATGTCATTGCATCAGGATAAGGACGAACATTCCTACGCCGCCCCCATCGTTTCGGTATCCCTGGGTTTGCCGGCGATGTTCCTGTTCGGCGGTTTTGCGCGCAGCGACAAAAGTCAGCGCGTTCCCCTGCTCCATGGCGACATCGTGGTCTGGGGTGGCGTAGATCGCCTGCGTTATCACGGCGTGTTGCCGATCAAGGACGGTCATCATCCGAAACTGGGCGAGCAACGCATCAACTTCACCTTCCGTACCGCCGGATAAAGCCTTCGAATTTGACCGCAAGCGCCGGAGTGTGTGGCAACCGCCCCACGGTTAATGTGCAGGCAACCCCTCAATGGACGTGACGCCATGACAACCCGATCGACCAAAATCGCCACTGAAAACGATCCGCGTTGGGCCGCCGTGGTTGCGCGCGATCCCAAGGCTGACGGGCAGTTTGTCTATGCCGTGAAGACCACAGGCATCTACTGCAACCCCAGCAGCCTCGCGCGCTTGCCCAAGCCACACAATGTCGAATTCTTCGATAGCGCCGAACAGGCCCGGGCCGCGGGTTATCGCCCGAGCAAACGCGCGACGAAGGATCAGAGCGAACTCGCCGCGCAACATGCCACAACCGTGGCCGCCGCGTGCCGCCAGATCGAAAGCGCGCAAACGCTGCCCGCCCTGGGCGAATTGGCCGAGGCGGCGGGCCTGAGCAGCTTCCACTTCCATCGCGTGTTCAAAGCCGTCACCGGCCTGACGCCCAAGGGCTACGCCGATGCCCATCGTTCACGCAAGGTACGCGAGCGACTGGCGCACGGCGGCTCGGTGACCGATGCCCTGTATGACGCCGGCTTCAACTCCAACAGCCGGTTTTATGAAGCGGCAGACCAACTGCTGGGAATGAAACCCGGGGACTACCGCGCGGCCGGTCAAAACAACGACATTCGTTTTGCCGTCGGCCAGTGTTCGCTGGGCGCGATTCTGGTGGCGCAGAGTGAGCGCGGGGTCTGTGCGATCCTGCTGGGCGATGATCCGCACCAACTGGTCTGTGATCTGCAAGACAAGTTCCGCCGCGCCAACCTGATCGGTGCCGATCATGAGTTCGAACAATTGATTGCCCGGGTCGTCGGCTTTATCGAGGCGCCGGCCATTGGCCTTGATTTGCCGCTGGACGTACGCGGCACGGCGTTTCAGGAGCGTGTCTGGCAAGCGCTGAGGGAGATTCCCGTGGGCAGCACCGCCAGCTATGCCGATGTCGCCCAACGCATCGGTCAACCAAAAGCCGTTCGCGCCGTGGCCCAGGCCTGTGGCGCGAACAGCCTGGCCGTGGCGATCCCTTGCCATCGCGTGGTGCGTAGCGATGGCAATCTGTCGGGCTATCGCTGGGGTGTCGAGCGCAAACGGCAGTTGCTGGAGCGCGAGTCGCAGTGATCAGCGATTCACATCCACCACCACGCGCCCGCGCAACTGCCCGGCAAGCAAGCGTGGCGCGGCTTCGATGGCTTCGCTCAAGCCGATTTCGTGACTGATCAGCGGCAACAGGTGGAAGTCCAGATCCCGGGCCAGGCGATTCCAGGCCTCCACACGTTTGGCTTTGGGCTGGGTCACGCTGTTGATGCCGACCAGAGTCACGCCGCGCAAGATGAACGGCGCAACGGACGCCGGAAAGTCCATGCCCTGGGCCAGACCGCAGGCCGCGACGGTGCCATTGGCCTGGGTGCTGGCGCACGCGTTGGCCAGGGTGTGGCTACCGACTGAATCAATGACCGCCGCCCAGCGCTCCTTGGCCAACGGCTTGCCCGGCGCGGACAAGGTGGCGCGATCGATGATTTCGCTGGCGCCCAGTTGCTTCAGGTAGTCGTGCTCCGAGGTCCGTCCGGTGGACGCGACCACCCGGTAGCCGAGCCTGCTCAGCAAGGCGATGGCAAAACTGCCGACGCCACCGTTGGCGCCAGTCACCAGAATGTCGCCCTGCCTGGGCGTCACGCCGTTGTGCTCCAGTGCCAGGATGCACAGCATGGCCGTGTAGCCCGCCGTACCGATGGCCATCGCCTGGGCCGCGGTAAACGCCTTGGGTAGCGGTATCAGCCAGTCACCGTTCACGCGAGCCTTCTGCGCCAATCCACCCCAATGCCCTTCACCCACGCCCCAGCCATTGAGCAGGACCTGGTCACCGACCTTGTAGGACGGATGCCCGCTGACTTCGACGACACCGGCCAGGTCGATGCCCGGCACCATCGGGAATTTGCGCACCACCGGACTGCTGCCGGTAATCGCCAGGCCATCCTTGAAGTTCAGCGTGCTGTAGGCCACACGCACCGTGACGTCGCCCTCGGGTAACTGAGCGTCCTGGATCTCTTGCAGTGTGGCCCGGTAACCGCTGTCGTCTTTGTCGATCAAAATGCCTTTGAACATTACGGCCTCTCAATGGAATCAGTCTGTGGGTGGTGCAATTGAAATAACACATAAGCCTCACCCGCTGAAATGACGACTGGCCTTGCGCCAGTCGTTGCGTTACAAATCCTGTTCTACCGCCCCTACCCGGATTCAACGTCGGAGACCACAGCACATGAACCAATGGCCAGATACCCGCATTCTTGACCTGCTCGGGATCGAACTGCCGATCATTCAGGGGCCGATGGCCGGTGCCACAAACTCTTCCATGGTGATTGCAACCTGCAATGCCGGCGGCCTGGGCTCGATGCCAGCGGCGATGCTCAGCACGGATCAACTGCGCGAAGAGCTCAAAACCATCCGCCAACACACCCGGCGCCCGATCAACGTCAACTTCTTCTGTCATCAGCCACCGGCTCCGGATGAGCAACGCGCGCAGGACTGGAAAAACCTGCTGCAACCTTACTACCAGGAACTCGGCGCCGACTTCGATGCGCCGACACCGGTGTCCAACCGGGCGCCGTTCGATAACGCGGCCTGCGAAGTGATCGAAGCGTTTCGCCCTGAAGTGGTGAGCTTTCACTTTGGCCTGCCGGAAAAATCCCTGCTCGACCGGGTCAAGGCCACCGGCGCGAAGGTGCTGTCCTCGGCCACCACCGTCGCAGAAGCCGTGTGGCTGGAACAGCATGGTTGTGATGCAATCATTGCCATGGGCTACGAAGCCGGGGGCCATCGCGGAATGTTTCTCAGCGATGACCTGAGCAGTCAGGTGGGGACTTTTGCCTTGGTGCCCCAAGTCGTCGATGCGGTGAAGGTGCCGGTGATTGCCGCTGGCGGCATCGCTGACGCACGAGGCGTCGCCGCGGCCTTCATGCTCGGTGCTTCGGCGGTGCAGGTGGGTACGGCGTACCTGTTCACGCCAGAGGCCAAGGTCAGCCCTTCCCATCACAAAGCCTTGCGCACCGCCCGGGAAAGCGAGACGGCCGTCACCAACGTGTTCACCGGCCGCCCGGCCCGGGGCATCCTCAATCGGGTGATGCGTGAGCTGGGGCCCATGAGCGCCAAGGCCCCGACCTTCCCCCTTGCCGGTGGCGCGTTGATGCCGTTGCGGGCCAAAGGTGAAGCGGACTTCAGCAACCTGTGGGCCGGCCAGGCATTTACCCTCGGGGTCGAATTGACCACCGAGGCACTGACTAGAAAGCTGGCTGAAGAAGGATTAGCGAGACTGCTGGGTCGTCCCTGAGCTTCACTCCCATCAAAATTGTATACAATTTTGCGGTAACACATTCCGTTCAAAGGCAATTCGCTATATATTTTTGTACATAACGATTAACCTGCTGCAATTGCCTTTAACGGAGCCGTTTCATGACCATTCGTGCCTCACGTTTTGCCCCGACCTGCCTGGCGAGCCTTCTCGCCGTATTCGCCTTCGGCTCAGCCCAGGCGGACGAAGTCCAGGTGGCCGTCGCCGCCAACTTCACCGCGCCCATCCAGGCCATCGCCGCTGATTTCGAAAAAGACACCGGGCATAAACTGGTCGCCTCCTTTGGCGCCACCGGCCAGTTCTACACCCAGATCAAAAACGGCGCGCCGTTCGAAGTGTTCCTCTCGGCAGACGACAGCACCCCGAAAAAGCTTGAAGCCGAAGGCGACTCCGTCAAGGGTTCGCGCTTCACCTACGCCGTCGGTACGCTGGCGCTGTGGTCGGCCAAGGAAGGCTACGTCGATGCCAAGGGCGATGTGCTGAAAAAGAACGAATACCAGCACCTGTCCATCGCCAACCCCAAAGCCGCGCCTTATGGCCTGGCGGCGACCCAGGTACTGGCCAGGGAAGGTTTGACCGACAAGGTCAAGGACAAGATCGTTGAAGGCCAGAACATCAGCCAGGCCTACCAGTTCGTCTCCACCGGCAACGCCGAGTTGGGTTTTGTCGCCCTGTCGCAGATCTACAAGGACGGCAAGATCACCAGCGGTTCGGCCTGGATCGTTCCCGCCAGCCTGCACGACCCGATCAAGCAGGACGCGGTGATTCTCAACAAGGGCAAGGACAACCCGGCCGCCAAGGCACTGGTTGACTACCTAAAGGGGCCGAAAGCGGCAGCTGTCATCAAGTCCTACGGTTACGAAATCTAAATGTCGCTATCGAGTGCCGATTTTTCCGCCATCTGGCTGACCCTGAAACTGGCGTCCCTGACGACCGTCATCCTGCTGATTGTCGGCACTCCGATTGCGTTATGGCTGTCGCGCACCCGCTCCTGGTTGCGCGGTCCGGTCGGGGCGATTGTCGCCCTGCCCCTGGTGCTGCCACCGACGGTGATTGGTTTCTATCTGTTGCTGGCCCTCGGCCCTCACGGGTACCTTGGCCAGCTCACCCAATCACTGGGCCTTGGCACCCTCACGTTCAGTTTTGCGGGGCTGGTCATCGGTTCGGTGCTGTATTCGATGCCGTTTGTGGTCCAGCCGCTGCAAAACGCTTTTTCCTCGATTGGCACGCGCCCGCTCGAAGTGGCCGCGACCTTGCGGGCCAATCCCTGGGATACCTTTTTCAGCGTGACACTGCCCCTTGCCCGCCCCGGTGTCATTACCGCGGCCATTCTCGGCTTTGCCCACACCGTCGGCGAGTTCGGCGTGGTGCTGATGATCGGCGGCAATATTCCCGAGAAGACCCGCGTGGTCTCGGTGCAGATCTACGATCACGTCGAAGCCATGGAGTATGCCCAGGCCCATTGGCTGGCCGGGGCAATGCTGGTGTTCTCGTTTGTCGTCCTGCTGGCGCTGTATTCCAGTCGTAAAACCAAAGCGGGCTGGAGCTGACCGATGATTCAAATGCGTCTGAAACTACGTTACTCGGGCTTCGCCCTGGACGTCGATCTGCAGGTGCCTGGCCGTGGCGTCACTGCGCTTTACGGCCACTCCGGCTCTGGCAAGACCACTTGCCTGCGCTGCATCGCCGGCCTGGAGCGGGCCGATCAAGGCTTTGTCCAGGTCAACGATGAAATCTGGCAAGACAGCGACAACCGGATCTTCGTCGCACCGCACAAGCGCGCGCTGGGCTACGTGTTCCAGGAAGCCAGCCTGTTTCCTCATCTGTCTGTGCTGGCCAACCTGGCATTCGGCCTCAAGCGCATCCCCAAGCCGCAGCGTCGGGTCGACATGGCCCACGCCACCGAGTTGCTGGGCATCAGCCATTTGCTGGACCGGCACCCGCAACACCTTTCAGGCGGTGAGCGACAGCGCGTCGGCATCGCCCGCGCCTTGCTCACCAGCCCGAAACTGTTGTTGATGGACGAGCCTCTGGCGGCGCTGGATGCCCAACGCAAAGGTGAAATCCTGCCCTACTTGCAACGCCTGCACGACGAACTCGACATCCCGGTGCTGTACGTCAGCCACTCCCAGGATGAAGTCGCGCGGCTGGCCGACCATATCGTGTTGCTCAGCAATGGCAAGGCACTGGCCAGCGGCCCGATCGGCCAGACCCTGGCACGCCTCGACTTGCCGCTGGCAATGGGGGATGACGCTGGTGTGGTGATCGAAGGTCGCGTCAGCGCTTATGACGCCGACTATCAATTGCTGAGCCTGCAATTGCCCGACACCACCCTCAACATCCGTGTGCCTCATACGCCACTGGATGCGGGCCAGGCACTGCGCTGCAAGGTCCAGGCGCGGGATGTGAGCCTGAGCCTGGACAATACCGGGCAAAGCAGCATTCTCAATCGCCTGCCGGTCACTGTGGTCAGCGAAATGAGCGCCGACAACGCCGCTCACGTGCTGATTCGCCTGGACGCCGCCGGCACGCCATTGCTTGCGCGGATCACGCGTTATTCCCGTGATCAACTGAACATCCATCCCGGCCAGCCACTCTGGGCACAAATCAAAGCGGTCGCGGTGCTGGCGTAAATCCGAAGGCACGACTGCACCGGGGCGAGGTCAGCGCCTGAATCGACGAATTGACCTGCCTGTTTTTTGCACGATCACCAATGGCTTCTATAGTTGAACTGAACACGTATCCGCTGCGGAGACGCCATGGAAGACATTTTCGTCGTGAAACGCTGCAACAAGATCATCATCCATGGTCGCCGTGCGGGTGAAAATGACCACCTGCCACCGGATGCCGCGGTCTGGTACCGCATCGCCGATACCCGCACCCAAGGCTTCATCGGAGATGGCTACGATACTGAAGAAGACGCTGTGCGTGTTTGCCGTCAGTTGAACGCTCAATCACAAGTGACAGCCCGACAAAGTTGACGGCTCGTCACCATTTTTTAACGGGTCTATACTGAGATAGTTGAAGGATCAGTAACCCTTTCGGCAGAAAGCTCGCCCCAGGCGGGCTTTTTGTTGCCACACCCAGGTTTCTTGAACGGAGGTGCCTCCCATGTCCGAAAAAGAGTCCATCACCACCCTGCTCACCTTGCTGGACTCCCGTCAGGCTCGCCTGGCCGCAGCCTGCAAGGAAATCGCCGACTGGGTCGATCATCAAGGCGGACACCCCACCGCCCTCAGAATTCGTGATCGCCTGAATGACATTGAGAAGGACACGCCGCTGATCCGGCACACGCTGTCGTCTCTCAAGCCTGTCGACCGGCCTCTGCCCCGGTTCAGATGATCCGTCACGGATTCGCGGTGCGGGAAAAGGCCCTGTTCGGGCAGCATGATTGGTGACCGTACGTCTCCACACCCTTGGCTGCCTGCTGGATTTCCATCCCTTCTCACAACCCGGCCTGGAACCGGGATTTTTTGTTGCGCAAAACCAATCGAACGTCCCCGCTCACGTGGAGTCAACCGCTCACACGTCACGAAGGAGACGTTCCAATGGTCACTCATTTCAAAGTCAGCGGGCACCTGGCCTGCGGTCACCACGGCAACAACCTCGTATCGACCCGCGAACTCAACCGGGTGAAATGCCGAAGCTGCCGAAACACTGACGCCTACAAAGAAGCCCGCAAGGCTGAGCGCAACGCTACCCGCCGCGCAGCACGCAAAGCCAAAGCCGTGCACACCGCCAATGACTGGCGTTCAGCCTGGACCGAGCGGCTGACCGCGATGGCCGGCCTGCAACGACTGCCCCGTGGCTTTGGCGGCCAACCCTTCGTTTAGGGAGCATGAAGTAGCCGTCACGGCGAGTCGATGTCCCTGCGCGCGGGCTCCATGATCTCGCGCAGGGACATGCGCTTGAACGCCTCGACCAATGCTCGCCCCTCAACGGGTGCACAAGTGACAGCCAACCGCATGGTCGCCTCGCCCAGGTGCCAGATCAAAAACGCGGACTCCTCGACCTGTTGCTCGTCGCAGTCGGGATACACGCGTAGCATCGCCTGGGCCAGCAGGGCTCCGGCAACCCGGCTCTCCCCCAGTTCCAGCTGCAACAACTGCTTGTCGGCCTGCATGCCGGACCAGATGTCACGCATCACCGGTGTCGCCATCACGATCTCGTAATACTGATCGAGCAACTGCGAATAGGCGGCGCGCAAACCCCGCGCATCCTCGACAGCCTCCATTGCATCTGCAATGCAACGACGGCTTTCAGCGTTATAGCGTTCGGCCAGCGTACGGATCACGGAACTCTTGTCAGGGAAGTACTGATAAAGGGAACCGATCGAGATCTCGGAGCGCTCGGCGATTTCACTCATCTTGAGTTGATCGCAGCCCTTGTCCGCAATCAATTGAGTGGCCATGGCCAGAATCCGCTCCTGACGATCGCGGCTGCGCTGTTGCGTGGGATTGCGTCGAACCGCTTCTGCAGCAGGCCGTTCGAGGGTTTCAGAGTTTTTTTTGCGCACAAGTGAATTCCCGATCAAAAACGTGACATGTACTCACCTTAGCATCGCCACTCCCTACGCCCAACAACAGATGCCGCACGTCGGGGAATTCGACCTGATGGGTTGACGGCGAAACATGAGCATCTATCATCTTTTAAACATGAGCATCACTCACATTAATCGATGGAGATGAACGCGATGAAAACGGCCCAACCCATCACGCTGGTCCTCGGCGCCACCGGCAAAACCGGACGGCGCATCACACAACGGCTCGAGGCTGCAGGCTTGCCCGTTCGCCGGGGTTCGCGCGATGCCAATCCACCCTTCGACTGGGAAGATCGATCGACCTGGGACGCCGTGATCGATGGCGTTCATTGCGTCTACATTTCCTTTCAACCGGACCTCGCCGTTCCAGGCGCCGTTGAAACCATCCAGGCGTTCACCGACCTGGCGGTGAAAAGCGGCGTCCGCAAACTGGTCTTGTTATCCGGGCGCGGCGAAGTTGAAGCGCAACAGGCCGAACGTGTCGTACAGGACAGCGGGATTGACTGGACGATTCTGCGGGCCAGTTGGTTCTGCCAGAATTTCAGCGAGGCACACTTTCTTGAACCCATTGTGCAAGGTGAGCTTGCACTCCCCGTCGGCCAGGTCGCCGAGCCCTTTGTCGATGCAGAAGACATCGCCGAGTGTGCCGTCGCGGCACTGACCCAACCCGGACACACCAACCAGCTCTATGAACTGACCGGCCCTCGGGCGTTGACCTTTGCTCAAGCCGTGACCGAGATTGCCCATTCCACCGGTCTCAAGATCGAATTCGTGGCCGTACCTCGGGACGCCTATCGACAGGCAATGGAACAGGAACAGCTTCCTCCGGCGTTGATCGACCTGGTGTTGTATCTCTTCACGACTGTGCTGGACGGGCGCAACACACCCGTGGCCGATGGTGTACAGCGGGCGCTGGGACGGCCGGCGCGCGACTTTGGCGACTACGTACGGCGCACTGCCGCTACGGGCATCTGGGGCAATGGCAGTCCGACGTAAAGCAGTGGCGGGAACAGGCTTCGTGGACTAGGGTTTTTTGGCGTATCGAAGTGCGGCGCCTTTATTGGCAGGAGCCTGATCAAGGAGGAACCCATGTCACTCAAACGTAGTGCTGAACAAACCTACCGCCAGTGGTCGACCCCGATCCTGTTGGAACTCAAGGAGCGAGAACATCAGATGAACCCATCAGACCGCCAGGCCCTGGAAAACGTACTGCTGGAAAGAAGGCTGATCGATACCGGCAACCCGGCCGGCAGCGATCGCCGCAAGGCAGACCCGACGTCCTGAAAAGCATCAGGCAATCACGATCAAGATAGAAATAATGGAATAGAAAAAAACAAGGGCTTGCATCCGCTTTCGCTTGCAAGCCCTTGCTTTAGAGAATGCCCAATCGAACGCAAACACGGTTCCAACGTCTGAATCCCCCCGCCGCCGTAAATCCATTTTTGATAATTATTAATTTCCAAACACTCCCCTCTATCGGCTTTAAATGTGCCAGGAGGAGGGTTAGCCATGGTAGGGCCCGCAGGTGACGTTTTTGACGAAAGCTTCGACTGCCATCAAAACCGCATTTGCAGAGGCTGACTTTCCTGAGCAGATTTACTGTTTTGTCCCGCGTCGTCACCCAGGCCACGCAGACAAACATTCACACACCGCACTTCGGTTTTCCCCGGTTCGAGACCAGGCTAAACCACCACATGGAGGGATTCCAGGATGCTGATAAAAATCGAGAAAGCGAGCAAACCGGAAGGCTGGAATGTATGGATGAACGCGTGGTGCGTTGAGTTTCGCAGCTACGCAGAGGCCTTGGCGTTCGTGATCAGATTGGAAGGCCGGATCAATGCACCTCACCCCTTGCCTATCAGCACCGCCAGACTTCTTTTGGAACAGGCTTGACCTCGCGACGCCATCACCGAGAAGCTATCCACGACGTCATATCCGTATTTATTAATCTGTCTTTGATAATTATTGATTTCGCTCGCCCCACTCCCTCGACTTTAAATATGCGTCGAGGGGGCGTTGGCCAAGGTGAGGTTTACAGGTGACACCTTTAACGGACGCTTCGAATACAGCCAGTCTGCATTTGAGGAGGCCGACCTTCCTCACCATGTGTAATACCTTGCCCCGCATCTTCCCCCAGGAGGTGCGGGGTTTTTTTCGTAAATGCGTTAAAACCACCCGCTACGATCATCTTCCAACTCTTGGCGACACACTTTAAGTTGAGCGTTGTAAATCTCTGACTGCTTTTGCACTTTCTGGGCAACCTGCATCAGCCACGGTTTACTGCGATAGGTATTGCGGCTAAAGCCCCCACGCCCCTCGTGATAGGCCAGGTACTGATTGTAGGTGTCCCATTTGGAGATTCCGAGCTGACGTTGGGTGCCAGTGGTGTACCAACCGATAAACATGATCGCGTCGTCAAAGCTGTCACGCGAACCACCGTTGCCAGTATTGTCCTTGTACTCACCCCACACCGGGTCTTGAGCCTGCGCATAACCGTAGGCCGAACTGACTCGCCCCCAGGGGATCACCCAGAGCAGGTAGTCACGAGGCGGCAATGCGTCCGCCACGTAACTGCTTTCCTGCTTCATGATTGCCATGGCCACATGCAGAGGCGTCCCATATTCACTCTGCATTTGCAGCGAGTCCTCATACCAGTCGGGATACTCACGGTAAATACTGCAGAGATTGCCTTGGTCTTTTGGCGGCGTGGTCGTGCACCCCGTTAAAAACAGCATCAACAAAGCCAACAGCAGAACCTGTCCTTGTTTCATTCATTACCCTCAAAAATAAGGGCATAAGGTACCCTCCGTTTACTGCAAGGCGCCTGAGTCAGGCAGGTGCAGGCAAAAACGTCAGAAGACATCCAGCTTGATCGCGTCACCCTTATCGAGAGGCTTCTTTGTAAGTCCCTATTGCACGGCGGCCTGACGCAAGCCCTGCGCTCTGATTGAATGCTCACACGTGGGCGTGAGGTCAGTGGGTGTACTCCGGGTTTCGATCTAGAGCATTTTCTCCAGGCCGATCTTGTCGCTGAGCCAGGCCTTGAAGCTGCGCCACTTGCCGCCGGGCTCCTTGCGCAAGGTATGCAGGCGGTCGTCGTCCTCGGTGAGCCAGACAATTTCGCCGTTTTCCAGTCGGGCCTGGTAACTCCGGGCCGGCGCCATGCCCTCAAGCGCCAGCTGGCGTACGTAGCCGGCCAGTTCGGGACTATCGACCAGCACCCCGACTTCAGTGTTCCAGAACACTGAACGCGGGTCGAAATTGTACGAGCCAACGAACACTTTCTGTCTGTCCAGGATCATGGCCTTGGTGTGCAGGCTGGAGTCAGAGCCACCACTGAAACCAAACGAGGAGCTACGACCAGGATCGTCCGGCTGGCGCCGCAGCTCATAGAGTTTCACGCCATGTTCGAGCAGAGTCTTGCGATACGGTGCATAGCCGCCATGCACCGCCGGCACATCGGTGGCCTCCAGTGAGTTGGTCAGCAGGCGCACATCAACGCCGGCATCGGCACGACCCAGGAGATAGTCCATGCCCGGCTTTTGCGGGACGAAATAGGCCGAGATCATGATCAGCTCGCTATTGACGCTATCGAGTTCAGGCCGCAGCTGTGTGGCCATCAATAGCGCGCGTGCCGGTTCGCCGCTGGCCAGGACCTTGCTTGGAGCGTCCCACATCGCCTTGCTATGGGCCCAGATCAGCTGCTTGCGCCAGGTCTCGAGTTGCGGTTGAGTCTGGTAGGTCATGAGATGGTTGTACAACGCCTTGCTCTCGATTCGTGATGTCTGGAGCGATTGCTCCAGGCGTTGGCGGCTTTCGAGCAAGTCTTGCGCTGTTGGCTTGTTGAGCTGGAAGTCACTGATCGACTGGCTCAAGGCGCTGTTCCAGTACTGATCGAAGCTGTGCCCCAATTGCTCGGCGACCGGGCCGATGCCCAGCAGGTCCATGTCGGTGAAGTTGAGGTCGGGCCTGGCGTCGAAATATTCATCCCCCAGGTTGCGTCCGCCGACGATGGCTGCGCTGTTGTCGGCCAGCCACAGTTTGTTGTGCATGCGTCGGTGTTGTTGGGAAAGATCAAGCAGGCGGCCCATGGTTCGAGTGACCACGGTGCTGCGCCCCAGATGCAAAGGGTTGAAGACGCGGATATGGATGTTCGGGTGCACCGCCAGGGTAGCGATGACTTCTTCCTGGCCGTCGCTGGCAGTGTCATCGAGCAAGATGCGTACCCGTACGCCGCGATCTGCTGCCAGCAGCATTTCATGTACCAGCGCCCGAGTGCTGAAACCGTTATGCACGATGTAGTACTGCAGATCGACGGCTTTCTGCGCATTGCGGATCAACTCGGCGCGCGCCCGGAATGCTTCACTGCTGTTGGGCAGCAAGCGAAAACCCGAGCGCCCCTCATGCTCGGCGGCCTGAGCCTGGATCGAGCGCCCGAACGCCGAATCGCTGGCGGGTATCGCCTCGCTGAATTCGTGAGGCAAGCGCGTGGTGGCGCAGCCGACGAGCAGCAGCGCGAACAGCATGGCGCAGAGAAACCGGGACATGGGCAAGGACTGCTCCTCAACCACAACGGGTGTAGTTTTTGAACTCAACATCCAGCCAGTACTGGCTGCCGAGCACATGCAGCCCTCGATAATCCGCACGACTTGTTCCAGTAAAGCCCGTTTCAAGCAGTGTGTCGAAATATTCCAGCAGCTGCGCCCAGAGCATGAAACCGCCCTGGGCCGGGTGCAGGCCCGCCCTCCGCTGTAGCGCCGGGCTGGGTCGAGCAGTTTGGGTCAGCCGGTGTCGCTAACAACGTACGCGGTGCCCTGGAAGCCATCGATAAGATTGAAGAATTCATCAAGATGATGCTTGTGGTGATGATGGCACCGGAGTGACTGAGTCGTTTTCGGCCCTTCGCGACAGGCAGCAGTCAGCCAAAAGCGGGCGCTCACAGCGGATGTCGATATCAGACTTGTTCAGTAGAGGATAAGAATCCAGTTTAGATTTTGACGTGTGCCCACTCTATAAACGACTCTGGAAAAACGACGGCAGCAAAGTAGTCGTCTAACCTGGGCGCTGGGCTCGTTCCGATTCATCCAGGTGCTCTAGCAGCACCGCTATCGTCGCATCCCGCAGCTTGATTGCCTCCATCCAGTCCGGCCCGTCTGCCAACAGCGGGGGACAGACGTTGACGTGGATTGCACCGTGGCGCGGGTACCACTGACCGTCGCGCAGCACCTTGCGCGTGCCGCAGATTGCGACCGGCAGCAGTGGCACGCCGGCACGCGCAGCGAGTACGAAGGCGCCCATGTGGAACGTTCGCAATCCTGGCTCGCGGGTGAAGGTTCCCTCGGGAAAGAACACCAGGGGCTGGCCAGCCTGCAGCGCCTCGGCCAGGGGCTCGGTGTCTGCGGCGCTGCGCTGCAGGTCGAAGCGTTCGACAAAGCGGGCGCCGAGCTTGCGCAGGAACCGGCCGGCGATCCACTGGCCAGCCAATTCGCGCTTGGCAACGAAGCTGAACTGTGGCGGTAGGGCCGCGCTGAGAATGACACCATCGAGGTAGCTGGCATGGTTTGCGGCCAGCACGCTCACCGAGGAGGAAGGCAGGCGTTCGAGTCCCGTGACACTAAACGGAACACCCGCCAGGCGCAGAAACAGCCGGGAGGCCGTACGGGTAAAGCTGCGACACCAACGCTGGCGCGGCAGGATCGCAACGACCAGCCAGGTCAGCGGTGTGACCAGCCAGAACAGCAGCCAGATGTAAGTGGCATACAACGCGGCGCGGCAGGTCTGCCAACTGCGACCGAAATGCCCGCGCAAGGCCTGCAACACCAGGCGCAGCAGCTGGCGCCAAACGGCCAGGTGCGGCCGCCCCACTTCGCCGCGCTCATACAGTTCACGACTGGCAGCACGGCGAAGCTTTCCGCTGGAGGTTTTCAGTACGCTATGCGGTGGCGCCAGAACGATATCGTCGGGCGCCACACCGGTGAGGTCGAACACGATACGGTTGACCTCCTGCTGCAGCTGTTGCCGCGCAGCAGCGTCCTTCTCGTAGCTTTCCGCCAACACCACCAGGCGCTCGGTGCCGGTGGCCGGCTCCGGACTGCCGAACACCGCGATGCAGCCTTTGCGCAGCCCGGGCAGATTGCCGACCGCTGCTTCGACATCGTAGGGGTAGATGTTGCGCCCGGCACGGATGATCAAGTCCTTGGCGCGGCCGGTCAGGTAGACCTCGCCGCCGGCCATGTAGGCGAAATCGAGCGAGTCGAACCAGCCATCGCGCAGCACCCGGCGGGTCTCTTCGGGGTTGCGGTAGTAGCCTGCCGAGGTAGACGGCCCGCGAAATTGCAGGTGCCCTTCGCTGCGTTCGGGCAGTTCGATTCCACTGCCATCGACAATACGAATCTGATGGCCCGGCAGTGGTCGACCGCTGGAGACGAAGCGCAGCGTTGCGCTGGCATCCGCTTCGACGGGCAGTGCATTGCCACGGGCCTGGAACGCGTCGCGCTGTACCCGGTCGATCAGCGGTCCTCGGTCCAGGGGAGGAAAGGCCACGCCCAGCGTAGCCTCGGCCAACCCATAGACCGGCGCCAACGCGGTAGGGGCCAAGCCGTAGCGTACGAAACGTTCGGCGAAGCGCTGCAAGGTCTGCGGGCTGACCGGTTCGGCACCGTTGAAGGCCAGGCGCCAACTGCTCAGGTCCAGACCCTCGAGATCGTCGTCAGCGAGTTTGTTCAGACACAGCTCGTAGGCGAAGTTGGGCGCCGCCGACATCGTGCCTCGGAAGCGGTCGATGGCCCATAGCCAACGCGCCGGCCGTGCCAGGAAAGCCAGCGGCGACATCAGCATCAGGCTGTAGCCGTAGTACAGGCTGCCCAGCCAGGCACCGATCAATCCCATGTCGTGGTACATGGGCAGCCAGCTGACGAACACGTCTTGCGGTCCCACCTTCAGAGCCCTCCCCATGGCGCGCAGATTGGCCAGCAGATTGGCGTGGCTGACCATCACACCCTTGGGCTGGCCAGTACTGCCCGAGGTGTACTGCAGGAAGGCGATGTCATCCGGTTGCCGCGGTGGTGTGATGCACTCGCCCCCCTCGCCTGTCAGCTCGGCCACGCTGGCAATGCGCGTCAGGCTCGGGACCTGCGGCTGTAGCAACCGGGCGAGCAGCTTCGCTTGCGTCACGGTAATCAGCACTTTGGCCTCGGCGTTGCGCAGAATGCCGGCCTGGCGGCGCAGATGATCCTCTATCTGCGACAGGCGCAGCGGTGGGTAGATGGGCACCGGCACACCACCGGCCAACAGAATGCCGAAAAAGCCCTGGAGAAAGTCGCGGCCTGTGGGCAGCATCAGGGCCACGGTCTGACCGGCGTGCAAGCCACTGCGTTGCAGCCCTGCGGCAACGGCCAAGGCACCCTGGTGCAAGGCGCCATAGCTAATATCTTCCTGCTGGTCACTTTCACCTAGCAGGCGCACGTGGAGATGCTGCGGCTGCTGGCGCACATGCCAGTCCAGTACCTCGATCAAGGTCCGCGCGGCGTCTGGCGGCTGCCCCGTTGCTATCAGGGTCTCGCTGGAGTCGCTGGAGGGCAACGGACGTACGGCCTCGGCGCCATGCCTGCTGTGCAGCACGCGCAGTATGTCGGTGGGGGTGTCTGCCGAGGCGAACAGGTTTTCCGGTAAGCGCACACCGAATTCGTGCTCGATACGTGACCAGAGCTCGACTCGAGTCAGGCTGTCTACGCCCAGATCCCGATCCAGCACGCTGTGCAAGGTGACTTGCAAACCTTCTGCCGCTTGCGGGCGCAGCTCGACCACGGTACGCCGGACAATTTCGAGCAATTTTTCCGCGTCCCCATCGCAACGGGGAACGGCACGGGTTTCTGGAGGCGGACGAGGCATCGGCAGCCCCTCATGACAGAACACTCTGTGTGTAGATCCTTGCCAACTGCCATTATGCGCCTACGGAGGCGACTGGGAATGCCATCATCAGCTGCAGCGCTCGCAGGATGGGTGAGCCGGGGCTAGGCTTCTGAAGAACGCAGCCCCTGCAGAGAGATCTGCCATGCCAGCCAGCCTTGCCCCCGGAGTGACACGCCGAGAAATCTGGGCCTGGGCGATGTTCGATTTCGCCAACTCCGGCTACACGACCGTGGTGATCACCGCCGTGTTCAACGCCTACTTCGTCGCCGTGGTCGCCAAGGGCGAAGCCTGGGGTACGCTGGCCTGGACCAGCGCCATATCCCTCTCTTACGCCCTGATCATCCTGACCGCTCCGCTGATCGGTGCCTACGCCGACGCCTTCGCCTGCAAGAAGCGTCTGCTGCTGTTCAGCACGGTCGGTTGCGTCGTCTTTACCGCTGGACTGGCGTTGGCCGGGCCGGGGGAGCTCGGCGTTGCGATTCTGTTCATCGTGCTATCCAACTACTGCTTCGGCAGCGGCGAGAACCTGATTGCCGCCTTCCTGCCCCAGCTCGCCCGTGCGGATGCCTTGGGCAAGGTGTCCGGCTGGGGCTGGGGG
Organism: Pseudomonas sp. BF-B-30; assembly: GCF_019956305.1. Taxonomy (NCBI): domain Bacteria; kingdom Pseudomonadati; phylum Pseudomonadota; class Gammaproteobacteria; order Pseudomonadales; family Pseudomonadaceae; genus Pseudomonas; species Pseudomonas sp. BF-B-30. Next base: position 23,841 of record NZ_JAHBDG010000019.1, read on the forward strand.
TTGGGTTACATTGGCGGTTTGGTCAGCCTGGGCGCCTGCCTGGCCTTCGTTAGCTGGGCCCAGGCGCAAGGCCAGACGGCGGCGCAGTTCGTGCCGGTGTGCATGCTGATCACTGCGGTCTTGTTCGCGTTGGCCAGCGTACCGACCTTCCTGTTCTTGCGTGAACGCAGCCTGCCGCAGACAGGGAGCAGCGACAGGCCTATCCCGCAGGCGGCGCTGGCGCGCTTCGCGCAGACGCTGCGCGAAGCCGACCGCTATCGTGACCTGCTGCGCTTCCTTGCCTGCACCGTCTGCTACCAGGCCGGTATCTCGGCGGTGATCACCCTGGCTGCCATCTATGCCAATCAGGTCATGGGCTTCAATACCCAGGACACGCTGCTGCTGATCTTCGTGGTGAATATCACGGCCTCCATCGGTGCCGTGCTGTTCGGTTGGCTGCAGGATCGCCTCGGCCATCGCACCACGCTGGCGCTGACCCTGCTGGGCTGGCTCGGCATGGTCGGTCTGGTCTGGGTCGCGCGCGGCCCCGGGCTGTTCTGGCTGGCGGCCAACCTCGCTGGTCTGTGCATGGGCGCCAGCCAATCGGCCGGACGTGCGATAGTCGGTCTGCTCGCGCCGCCGACGCGGCTGGCGGAGTTCTTCGGCCTCTGGGGGCTGGCCGTCAAACTGTCGGCAATCCTCGGCCCCATGACTTACGGTCTGACCAGTTGGCTGTCCGGAGGCGATCACCGCCTGGCGATGCTGATTACCGGCAGCTATTTCGTTGTCGGCCTGCTGATCCTGGCCGGCGTCAACCTGGAGCGCGGGCGGCAGGTAGCTGTCAGCCATACCGAGAGTCTCGAAAAGTGAAAGGGACTCCCTGCATCGGGTCGGTCTTCGCCTGTCGAAACTGACCTAATTCGGCCAAAAGCAGCCGGTGACGAATCAAACACAACGATGTGTCCGGTCTGCCAAACACATTCGCCTAATGAGTTTTCACATAGCTTGAAAAAATCATGCGAATAGGGATAGATCGCTTTGAAACGTCAACTCATCACATGTCCCGCTGCCAGGTCTATTTATGCCGCTCAGCTTTCATAAAATGCACGCCAATGGCGATGATTTCGTTATCGTCGACTCGCGAAAATCACCGAATCCAATCACCAGCAATATGGCTCGTCTAATGGGAGATCGGAACCGAGGAGTCGGCTTCAATCAACTCGCGGTGGTGTTTGATTGCGATGATGCAGATGCGCGTTTGATGTTCTGGAATGCAGATGGCTCAACGCTGGATGCTTGTGGCAGCGCAACGCGCGGGGCCGCTGATATGCTGATGCGTGAATCCAATATGACTTCGGCAGCACTGCGAACCAACCGTGGCCTGCTGACTTGCGAACGAACTTCAACCGGCGCCATTTCTGTAAACATGGGAAAGCCACTTTTGGGTTGGTCGGATGTTCCTCTGGCTTTGGAAATGGACACTTTAGTGATGCCACTTGCCGGTCACCCAACAGCTTGCAGCATGGGAAATCCGCACTGCACCTATTTTGTGGATGATCTGACAGCCGTTGAGATTGCAACGATTGGACCGGGAGTTGAAACCAACCCCTTGTTTCCCCTCAGGACGAACGTGCATTTCGTCCAGATCATTGACCGAAAGCACATCCGGTTGCGAATTTGGGAGCGCGGGGGCGGTATCCCGCTGGGTTCAGGCTCCTGCTCTTGCGGCGCCGCAGTTAACGGAATTCGTCGTGGCTTGCTAGACAATTGCGTTGAGGTCGAATGTGACGGCGGAGCTGTAACGGTTCAATGGGATGGCGAGGGATCAGTTTTTCTCACCGGGCCGGTAGAGACGACTTTTTCAGGAACAATCGCGGATGCTTTGTTGAAAGCTTGATTTTCAGGTAGGCCGCTATTGGCCGACTTTTGCCTGTCGCCACCGTCTGCTTTGGGTTGTGGATTCAACCGGTCGATGACTATGCCGATCAGTCGACCATCACTGTCGCGCTCAGCTAGCGTCGGTGCCGCCATCGCCCGTTCTTGCCTCAAATTCATCATTGTTCTCCCGTAACCCGTGTTTTGCTCTTCGTCAAAGTCAGGCTCAACAGTACCGAAATCAAGATGATGCCGCCGACTGTGGTCAGCGACCATTGGATCGGCATGTGCCACCACGGCGCGACCAGCATCTTGCCGCCGATGAACACCAGTACGATGGCCAGACCATATTTGAGCAAGTGGAAACGGTAGGCCATGTCGGCAAGCAGAAAATACAGTGCGCGCATGCCCATGATGGCGAAGATGTTGGAGGTGAACACGATGAAGGGGTCGGTGGTGACGGCGAAGATAGCCGGGATGCTGTCGACCGCGAACACCAGGTCGCTGGCCTCGATCAGTACCAGCACCGGGAACATCGGCGTCGCCCAGCGCAGGCCGTTCTGGCGCACGAAGAAGCGCTCGCCGTGAAAACCGTCGGTGATGCGAAGATGGCTACGCAGCCAGCGCAGCAAAGGGTTCATTTCGAGGTCTGGTTGCTGGTTGGCGAAGATCAGCATCTTGAAGCCGGTGATGAGGAGGAAAGCGCCAAAGACATAGAGCAGCCAGGCAAACTCCTGCACCAGCCAGACACCGGCGAAAATCATACCGGCGCGCATGATGATGGCGCCGAGCACGCCATAGAGCAGGACGCGGCGCTGCAACTCTGGCGGCACGGCGAAATAGCCGAAGATCATCACGAAAACGAACATGTTGTCGATCGACAGCGACTGCTCGATCAGGTAGCCCGTCAGGAATTCGAGCGTTGTACGCTGGGCCACTTCGGCGCCGAACATGCCGCGCAGATACCACCAGAGCAGGACGGAGAAGACCAACGCCAAACTGGTCCAGGCGATGACCCAGGCCAGCGCTTCGCGTACTGAAACACGATGCGCCTTGCGCCCGCCGAAGACGAAAAGATCCAGCGCCAGCATGGCGAGGACGAACCCGATAAAGGCGACCCACATCCAAGATTGGCCGACGCTAATGGTGGTCATTTAACTATCCAAGGTTGGCCGATACTCATATAGCGCCGCACGATCACCCGCCCCAATGCGGGCGGCGCAGTGACTTAAGCTGTAGGCCAGGCGCTTGCTGAAGTAATCTCGAAACCGCGGCATTGGATGGCCATTTGCATGACTGTCTCCGCATGAAGTAAATGGGCTGGAAGAGGTCATGCTAACGGGCATGTAGCATCAGTAAAAATCGTTTATTCGTTGCGAATTGTTCGTTTTTTACGAAGTGTTGATTCAGATGCTCGGCTACCGGCAATTGCATAACCTACAAATTGATGTTGAGGCTGTCGCACCCGTCACCCAAAAACTTGATCCGGTTGGATTTCCTCTCTATCGAGAATGCAAAGACACCTGGTATCGGGCTGACAATGTAGAAGTAGGCCAGCGCGAATTCATCGTCCTGGACCCCGCCAGCTACACTCATTCGATACATTTCCGCACAGAGACTTCCGCCATGACGACCAAAACCGCAATCGTATTCGCTGGCGGTGGCAGTTTGGGGGCGGTGCAGGTGGGAATGTTGCGGGCCCTGGTCGAAACCAATGTTCGATTTGACATGGTGATTGGTGCTTCGGTAGGCGCTATCAACGGTGCCTACTTTGCCGCAAGACCCGATTCCGATGGCGTCCAGGCACTCGCCGGATTCTGGCGCGGGCTGAGTAAAACTGACATCTTCCCCCTCTCTTGGTTCGATACCTGTAGAGGATTGATCAAACGGCGTGGCTATCTGTTGCAGCCGTCGGCCTTGAATCGGCTGCTGGGTCAGGCACTGCCCATTCACCGCATTGAGGATGCGGTGCTGCCCCTGTACATCGTCACCACCAACCTGCTCAGTGGTGCCGAGACGGTCCTGTCCAGTGGCGAACTCGAGCAGGCGTTACTGGCAAGCGCTGCCATTCCGCTGGTGTTCCCCTGCGTACAAATCGCCGATCAGTTTCTGGTTGATGGCGGCGTGGCAAGCAATACACCTATTTCGACTGCCGTAGCCTTGGGAGCCACCAACGTCGTGGTAATCCCCACCGGAGTGAGTTGCGACCTGACGCAACCTCCCCGAGGACTGGTCGCCTTGGCCCTGCACACCGTCAATCTGATGAGCATGCGCCAACTGGTGAGCGACATCGAACACTTCCGCACTGTCACCAGTCTGCACATCGTCCCGCCCTTGTGCCCGGTGGATGTCTCGGTTTTCAACTTTGACCAGACCGAGTCTTTGCTGCAGCGTGCCTATGAGCAGACCCTTCGGTGGCTGGAACGTGGGGGGCTCGAACGCACCAAGGTCCCTGGTGCCCTTTCCATCCATTCGCATGCCCATGAGCATTGAGTGATGTGAATTACCAAAACAGCGAACCTTCAGGCCGCAGCACCCAGCGATGCCTGCGTTTCAAAATCAACCCAAATCAGCTCGCCCTACCCGCCCTAAATGCCGCCATCCTGGAGCTCACGCTTCGGGTTGCCCATGATGTGGCGGCAACGTTTAGCGATGAGGCCCCTCTACATTACACCGATGAAAACCGCTTTCGATAATCACTGGGACCAACCCCGAGACGCCGCATGAATGCCCTCCTGAACCCGTCCGTATTGGCATAACCTACTGTATCGGCCAAGCGCTTGAGTGATACGTCCGAGTCTTCGATTAACCGTCTGGCCGCATCGATGCGCGCCAGTTCGACAAATTCGGCCGGGGTTGAACCGGCTTCGGCCTTGAAGGTACGGGCGAAGTTGCGCTCGCTCATACCGGCGCGGGCGGCCAGGATGGGTACGCTCAAGTCGGCCTTCAGGTGTTCCACAACATAATCCTGCACGTCTCGGATCACGCTGCGTTCGGCGGTTTGTGCTGCCAATTGCGCACTGAACTGCGATTGTCCGCCGGGCCGCTTGAAGAACATCACCATTTCACGGGCAACGCTGAGCGCCAGTTCTCTGCCGTGGTCTTCTTCGACCAGCGCCAAAGCCAGGTCCATGCCCGCCGTGACCCCTGCCGAGGTGTAGATGTTGCCATCCTTGATAAAGATGCTGTCCGGGTCGACATGGGTTTGCGGGTGTTCCCTGGCCAGCTTTGCGCTGGAGTTCCAGTGAGTGGTGACACGGCGTCCGTCAAGCAGCCCGGCGGCGGCCAGCAAAAAAGCACCGCTACAGACGGAGCCGATACGACGTACGGATTTCGCCTGCCGGCGTAGCCATTCCTGCAATGCAGGGTCCAGGGCAATTTCATCGATGTGTGGACTGCCAGCGACAAGCAAGGTGTCAATCTTGCCTTTATACGTTTCAAAGGTGTCGTCGATGGCAAGCTTCAAACCACTTGAGCTTTTGATCATCCCTTTGCCGGTGCCGATCACTTCAACCCGATAGGCGCGTGGGTTGCCCAGTTGCCTGGCTGCTTCGGCGAAGACATCGGCAGGTCCGACAACGTCCAGCAGTTGCACGCGGGGGAAGGCCAGGAGGGTTATGCGCATGATGTCTGTCCTCGTCGAATCATTGGCTGAATACGTCGCTTAATGACTATTTCAGCCAAAGTCTGTTTGGCTGAAAATAGCCCCAACAGCAAATTCAGTCAAACGGGAGACTGCCATGAACACTGCATATACCCCCACGGTCGCTGCCGCTCAATCGGTGCAAACCAGCAATACGTCCATCAAAAACCTGCCTGTCAATCTGTTCGGCTCGGTCATGGGTCTGGCCGGTCTGGGACTGGCTTGGCGCTTGAGTGGTCAGTATTACGGCGTCGCGGTGTGTTGGGTGAAGCGATTGGCGCCCTGGCCGGCGTGGTATTCGTGCTGTTGACCTTGGGTTACCTGGGCAAATGGGTGAAACATCCAGAAGCGGTAAGGGCCGAGTTCAACCATCCGATCGCCAGCAACTTTTTCGGCACCGTCACCATTGCACTGTTGCTGCTTTCGGCAGTCGCCGCGCCCCACAACGAATTGCTCGGACGGGCTCTCTGGATACTGGGCAGCGCACTGACGGTGTTGCTCGCAGGCCTCGTGGTTTTTCGTCTGTTGTCGGGCAATCAGGATTCGTTGAATGCCGTACCTGCCTGGTTGATTCCGGGTGTTGCCACCCTCGATATCGCGGTTACCGGTGCGCATATGCCCATGGCCTGGGTTGCTGAGTTCAACCTGTTTGCCCTCGCCGTGGGTGCGGTGCTGGCGCTGGTTTTCTTCACCCGGATCTTTTCGCGGCTGGTGCATGAGACAACGCTGGCCAAAGGCATGGTGCCTTCGCTGATGGTCCTTATTGCCCCCTTTGAAGTCGGTTTCCTGGCGTACACCAACGTGTTCGGCGAGATCGACAGGTTTGCCAGCGTATTGTTCTACTTCGGCCTGTTTCTGTTCGTGGTGCTCGGCTTCAAAGTGTTCCGTCGCGATGTGCCCTTTACCCCTTCGTGGTGGGCAATCAGCTTTCCCATCGCGGCCCTGAGCAATGCCGCGCTGAAATATGCACATGCCCAGGACAACACCGCGCTGATGGTAATCGCTGCTGTAATTCTGTTGTTTCTCACCGTGGCACTGACCGTGTTGTTGGTGAAAACCCTGATCAGCCTGTTCAGCGGCAAACTGTTGGCCAACTGACCTTTTACCTCCCTTTGGCGAGCCTTGACCGGCTCGCTTTTTTTTGCCCACACAGGTTTCATCGAATGACTTACAACGCATCGTGGTTACTGCTGATCGTTGCCGGACTCCTGGAGATTTTCTTTGCGGTCGGCTTGAAATCTGCCAATGGCCTTGAAAGGCCCTGGCTGCTGGTCGGCACGGTCGTAGTATTGGCCGGCAGTTTGAGCCTGTTGACGATGGCTTTGCGGGTGCTGCCTGTAGGAACCGCCTATGCGGTCTGGACCGGCATCGGCGCTGCCGGCACAGCCGTCGTTGGAATGTATTGGATGGGTGATGCGGTATCGTTCTGGAAACTTGTCTGGATCGGCATGATCCTGCTGAGCGTCGCCGGACTACGCTGGGCAGCATGAACAGGGCAAATAATTAATTGATTAACAGCCCCATTTTTTTAGTCCAGTGAGGAACAGGAAACATAGACGAACGGAGTCACTCGGGTTTCGTAGACGCAGTCGAACGTCTACTGATTTCAGAGTCTTAAATCCATGTCGCCTTACTACCCGGCCGCCTGAGCAGGTTCAACCTCAGTTCGACGCGCTGGAGGTTAAAGCCCCGGCAACCTTGAACACCCGCACCATGCCCTCATTCACAAGCGGAATATTCGACTCCGCTCCTTCGCGTCATCCCGTCTCCCCTTCCCAGTAGTCTGAATCTCCTGCCCCGCCTGGGAGTATCGGCCGATGTATATCGCCCGGCGTTTATCCATAGTTGTGGCATGTACCAAAAAAAGGTCCGCGGTCCGGCCTTGGTGACTGCAATTGCTTTGGAGAAAGTCATGGCTACTCAGAAAAAAAACTCATCGTCAACGAACGATCAGATCGCACTATTCACCCAGCCCCTCACCACTGACCTCAACGAGTCATTGGTGACAACGTCGGTTACAGCCAGCGCTCTGGGCGTCGTGGCGACCGGCGAGGACGTGACCCTGGATGAAACGGCCGGATTGCAGAACGCCACTGCCACGCCAACCCCTGCGGGGGACGCTGACGACAACGACATTCTGGTGGCGTCCCTGCCCACGACATTCGCTAACCGTTTGGCCGGACTGGGGGCAGGCACCGCCACGGGTGCGGCCTTGAGCGGCTATACCGGTGCCGCGGGCAACACCGGCAGCGATGCATTCACCGTCACCGCCGCGCCCGGAGGAAGCATTACCGATATCAGCTTCACCGACAGTTCAGGCGCACCGCTCAATGGCCTGGACAGCGGACTCGATACCCTCGATGGCACCAGCATCCTTCTCTATACCGATACGAACGACAACAACATCGTCGTGGGCCGAGCCGGGGGCCCGGCCGGTGCGATCGTGTTCGCTGCCTACATTGAAGAAACCGGTTCGCCGGTCACGGGCGGCAAGATCTGGACCGTGGAGTACCAACCGCTCAAGCATCCCGATATGACGAATGCCGATGATTCGCTCAATCTGCTGAATAAGGTTTTCATCGGAGCCAGTGAGGATTTGGTATTCAGCCTGGCCAATGCGCCCTCCGGTCAGAACCTGTTCCTGATGTTCACGAAGGCGAACCCGAACGTTGTCGATGTCGGTGGTGTGTTGCGGATCACGGATCCCACCATCATCGCCACCGGCAAGGACCCCGCAGACCAGTCAAGCGGCGTCAACATAAACACTGGCGACACGATCAATACCAGCCAGGCGGGTGGCCCGACCACCTTCGGCACCAACAATCAGATGATTGTGGAGCAAGAGGGCATCCGCTTTTCGTTCGTCACGGGTGCCAGGCAGAATGTGACCATTCCCAACCTGGATCAGAACGAAGCCGACCTTGAATCCAACGTCGACTTTACCGACGTCTACAACACGAAGTCGGCCAATTTCGACGTCGTGCAATTGCAAAGCGGCAAGAGCGCTATCGTAAAAATCAGCGCATTCAGCACCGCGGCTGAACCTGGCGTGAATTTCATCAATGGATACGCAGGCGATACGTCGGTGGCCATCACCAATGTTCGCGTGATCAACAATAGCACCGGGCTGGTGATCGAGAATTCAGACGGATCGGTGAATGATCCGGCCATTACCATCAGCTTTGCTGCAGGGGTCGCAACCCTCACCGGCATTAAAGCCGGCTACCAGATTGAATACACCACTACGGCGGATCACAACCGCGTGCTGATCGAGAACGGGGCGGCCGTCACTGCCAAGGGCAATGACCACGCCGACTTTGATATCGGTGGTTTCACGCTGGTCAAAGCCTCTGTTACGACCACCGAAATCGGCTCCAAGATGATCTTCGACGACGACGGGCCGAGCATCAGCACCACCGGCACGGAGCCGACGCTGACGGTGGACGAGACGGTACTGGCGACCAACGACACCCAGAGCTTTGCCGCCAACTTCACCTCGGCGTTTGGCGCCGATGGTGCCGGCACCCTGACCTATGCGCTGGGCGTGGTGGCCGGAGCTTCCGGGTTGACCGACACGGAGACAGGCGAGGCGGTGAACCTGTCGCTCAACGGCACCGTGGTCGAAGGCCGCACGGCCCTCGGCAACCTGCTGGTGTTCACGGTCAGCGTGGCCGCCAATGGCAGCGTCACGCTGGACCAGATCCGCGCCGTGGTGCATCCCGACCCAACCAATCCGGATGACTCGACGAGTTTGACCTCGGACAACCTGGTGACGCTGACGGCGACCACGACCGACGGGGACGGCGACAGCGCCCAGGCGACGCTGAACATCGGGCAGAACCTGGTGTTCAAGGACGACGGGCCGAGCATCACCACCACCGGCGTGGAACCGACACTGATGGTGGACGAAACGGTACTGGCGACCAACGCCACCCAGAACTTTGCCGCCAACTTCAATTCGGCGTTTGGTGCCGATGGCGCCGGCACCCTGACCTATGCGTTGGGCGTGGTGGCTGGAGCTTCCGGGTTGACCGACACGGAGACAGGCGAGGCGGTGAACCTGTCGCTCAACGGCACCGTGGTCGAAGGCCGCACGGCCACCACCAGCCTGCTGGTGTTCACGGCCAGCGTGGCCGCCAACGGTGATGTCACCCTCGACCAGCTCCGCGCTGTGGTGCATTCCAACACCACCAATCCGGATGACTCGACGAGCCTGACCTCGGACAACCTGGTGACGCTGACCGCGACCATTACCGACAAGGAGGGCGACAGCGCCCAGGCGACCCTGAACATCGGGCAGAACCTGGTGTTCAAGGACGACGGGCCGAGCATCACCACCACCGGCACGGAGCCAACCCTGACAGTGGACGAGACGGTACTGGCGACCAATGATACCCAGAGCTTCGCCGCCAACTTCACCTCGGCGTTTGGCGCCGATGGGGCTGGCACCCTGAGCTATGCGCTGGGCGTGGTGGCCGGGGCTTCCGGATTGACGGACACGGCCTCGAACCAGGCGGTGAACCTGTCGCTCAATGGCACCGTGGTGGAAGGCCGCACGGCCACGAGTAATCTGCTGGTGTTCACGGTCAGCGTCGCCGCCAATGGCAGCGTCACGCTGGACCAGCTCCGCGCCGTGGTGCATTCCGACCCAAGCAATCCCGATGATTCGAAGTCGTTGACCTCGGACAATCTGGTGACGCTGACGGCGATCAAGACCGACGGGGACGGCGACAGCGCCCAGGCAACGCTGAACATCGGGCAGAACCTGGTGTTCAAGGACGACGGGCCGGCACTCAGTTTCGGCAACCTGATCGGGACCGGTAGCGTCCTTGCGCAATCCGGGTTCTGGAGTATGGCGACGGGAGCCGACGGGCTGGGGGCGGCCGGTCTGGATATCTCGTTGGTCAATAACCAGTTCACCCTCGTCAGGCCAGACAACACGACCACGACCGGGACCGGCACGCTCAGCGAGCTGTCGCCATCACCGGATGTCAATGGCGCGTACCGGTTCGCGGGAACCTTGACCGGTGATTTCGACAACAACGCCGCAACGGCGAATACCACCGTCGACTACACGTTGACCGCCTATGCCGATGGTCGCTATGCACTGGATCTGGTGCAAGGCTTCAGTTCGACGATCGTGCTCAGCAGTGCCGACGGCTCGCTCGCTGCCGGTGGCCCGGATTCGGTGCGCACATTGTTGATTCCGCAGACGAGTAACCCGGCTATTCCTTCGACATCCGAGGAGATCGTGTTCTTTTCCGCGAAGGCGCTGGCGTCGACTGCGGACATCCTGACCGGTATCGGGCTCGGAGCACCCGACCCCACCGAAGCGGCGCTACAGACCAACCCCCTGCCGGGGTACATCGACCCGGCGGCCATGAACGTCAGCACGTCCGGCATCGGCGTCGCCAACAACGTGTTCCAGGGCGATAACCTGGCGGCAATCAGCGCCGCCGATGAAAGCTTCGTCATCAATCCAGAGAGCCTGCTGACGGGAATGAAGGTCTTCATCGACAACTCCGTGGCGGGTTACAACACCGCGACCGAAGACCTGTACTACAGGATCTACTACGAGAATGGCACGTTTTCAGACCGCATCGAGGTGAACACCCTGACGCCGGAGGCTGGCGGGCAGGTGTCCTTCCTCATTCAGAAGGAGGGTACGCTGCTGATCGACGCGGTTCAGCTGACGATGGGCCGGGGTGATATCAAGATTCCGGTGATCCAGTTCATTCAGCAGAGCGAGAGTCTGGCCAGCGATGTCCAGCTGGCGTTCAGCGCGACGCTGACGGACAAGGACGGGGACTCGGCGACGAGTACGTTTGACGCCAACCTGTTCGCCAACGACCCGGCCAACGCTTCCTTCGACTTCACGCTGGTTGGCACGGGCGGTGAGCAAGATGCGTTCAACATCGATCTGTCAGTCAATGAGAACCTGTACCAGGTCACCGGCTTCGATGCGGGCCTGGGCGTGCGGGACAAGCTGGTACTCAACGGCGACCCGAACGCCGTTGTCCAATCGATCAACAACACCGGTGCAGACAGCGTCGTGACGGTTGCCGAGACGGGCGGACAAACAACGACCATCACCTTGGTCGGGGTTGATGTTCTGAATACCGACGTCTTTTTTGGCAGTGCTTGAAGCTTTGCGCGTGAACGGATGCGAGGGTGGCCTAGGAAACCACCCTCGCATTTTTTTTGCAGTTCAGATACGAGATCCCCTTGATCCCATGCGCTGTGAACTGGCGAGCAGCACAAGGCTTAAAGAACGCCGCTGCGTGCATATTGGGGTCCGTTTGTGTGTTTGCACGCAAAAACAGCAGATGGACCTCTGCCTGCACCCTCCCCTTAGGTGCTTCAGGCTTTTCATGTTGACCCATCGATCTGCAGGCTTTTTCCGCCCCACATTCGCGTACACAGCCCCCAACCTGGGCCTGTTTTAGCCGGGTGCAGGTATGCAGAAAAAACGACACATTCAGACCGCAGGCGTGGCTGGAGGACGACGGCGCGCGCCTGGTCAAAAATCCCTCCTCCGCCCCCAAGTACGCCAAGGCGCAGCATCTGGTGCAAGAAACGAATGCCTGGCCGGGGAGATCAGAACCGAGGAAGCGACGCAGTGGGTGGCCGACGTGAACAACGAACGGGCATGGATCATGCTTGAGTATGGGAGACAGTTCAGGGGTTGATCGAGATCCGCTGCAAGCCTTGCCGGCGATCGATGGGCTTTGACTACATTCAAGGAGCGGTGCAAAACGCTGAAGCGCGGGCCGCAGCAAAAAGGTAGCCCGCGCATTACGAGTAACGGGGGCTATGTTCAATTGCCCGGTACAGACAAGGCGCTGCTGGTTGAAAGCTGCGCCGCTGATGGCAACGAAGCCCCCAAACCGCTGGTGCACCAGTGCATACATTTTGCGGCTTAAGAGTGAACACGCTAATCAGAAAGGAAGTTCGGCATGCTGTTTTTCAAACCCGAGCGACAACTAGCGCTTGAACTAGACCTCGAGGGACTATCGCTCCGTCTCAAACCCCTCAGTACCACCATCAAGCTGATGACGTCTCACAGGTTGCGGAAGTATCAACGGGCCCTGGAAAACGACATAGGCGGACTACCTGGGTTTATGGCGTTGTCGGTTGAGGGAAAAGTCAACTACATGATTCCCATCATTTCGCAAATGAACGAAGCCAGAGATCAGCAGAATGAAGTCGATTTCATAGCGGCCTACCTGACCGTCATGCTGCTGGAAAGCATCAGCTGCGGCTATCATTCGACGATGAACTTGGTCTTTAGCGGGATGGAAAGTCTCGCCGCGTTCCGGTGGGATGAGTCATAAAAAAACCATCCAACAAGAAACTCTGGAAGCCCTTATCAACAACCACGTGCTGGGCGAGCGCCACGACTTCGAGGAGTGGCAGGAGACGGTGTCCACGCTCCTCATCAATCTGGCCAAAGCACCTGCCGATCAGTCTGTCCGCTTCGCCAACATGTCGCGACCTGAAATCGTAGTTTCTGAAAAGTGGTCGCGAAAGCTAGTAGGGTTCGCCAAGACCGGTGTCGAAATCTGGCGGTCTAGCTACTGCGCTGGCGCAGTCTCAACTACTTGACTTGATCATATGCATCATTCATCACTTTAATGGCGTTTAACACATGCGGATGTTCAGCCCAGCGGTATGCAGCATTTCCAAGTAAGCCGGCTGTCGCGTTGTCCATCAGGCTTTTTACATCAAGCCCGCTGGCGACGGCCGCTCCAATAATTGCTACAAGCGCTTGCTCTAGTGCAATTTCGCGATCACTAACCACTGCATCTCCTTAAACCGACCCCATGCCGGCCTGAAAGATTAATCGCTCACCCACAACCAAATTGCCACTACACCCTGTCGCATCCGGTCACGGAGTACGGCGCTTGAACCACCCTAACCCTTTTCGCGTGCTTTCCACAATCAATCGATGCTTTGTAGTCTCGATACGCGTAATCGCAGGCACTTGGCTCGACCGAGAATGGATCAACAAGCATTGTTGGGTGCGCTCGGTGTGAAAGATCTGTCTTGCTACCGTCATCTCCTCAATCAACTGCCGATTGACTGAGTAGTAGCCACAGTTCGGACATCATCAAAATTGGTCATCGGAAAAGCTTACTCGGCGCTCTCGCGACATACGAGACAGGACGAACTGCCACCTCCACTCACCCACTTTCTGCCGCCAAGCACGGTATGGAGACGCTCAGGAACATCCAGGCCAACGGGTGACCGACATTCGATTGATGGATGAGCGAGACGTCCGCGAAGGGCAGATATGGGTGCTGAGGATGGCACACCAATGTCGGTGGCGATGTTACGAGGAAGGTTTGACTTGGCCAGGGAAGCGCCTTGTGTCGCAAAGTCCGAGTTTCAAATGCGCGATTTACGCTCCAAAGCCGGTACGGACAAGGCCGAATCAAGCGGTGACATTTTGCAGGCCAGGGATCAACTTGGGCATACGACCGTTGTAATGACCGAGCAGTACATCCGCAACAGAAAGGGGAAGAAAGTCTCACCAACCAAGTGAATTGCGGACCAATCCAATAGTTGCGGACCAGAAACGAACAAGGGTTTGCCTAGCTTTCGCTCGCAAACCCTTGATTTATATGGTGCCCGAAGCCGGAATAGAACCCTTGGCTGAAGGCCGCGCGAATAGAGGGCTCTATTAGTTTGGATGATTTGCTTGCCCCCAAATCTGCCCCCAAAAAAAATTATGCCCCTGTTTGATACAGGTCGATGGCAGGGGGTCGTTCCCTCAAACGACACCCCTACTAATTAATCAGCCTGTACGCACATTGCAGCTTTTTAGCCGCGCTTGCGGTCGGGGCCCCCTCAATTTTGGGAGACGCAAAGTCGCCTCTGGCTGACCAGCAACCTCTGTCATCCAAGCGGAATTCGGTACTCTCACCCTCCCCTGTTCATGCCATTATTCCGCCAGTCATGCCCTTTTTATGCAGTCGTGCCCATGCCCAAGGCTGGGCACAACTGAGGGCACGAGGGCACGGCTGAGGAAAAAGTGCTCTCCGGAATGTGGGCATGTCGACTCAAGTTTGACCAGGTGAATGGCACCGACTCCGTTTAAAACGGATGCAGCAAATGATTCGGCACAGTCCGATTTCCAAATAGGAGAACGTTGGACGATATCGTGCTAACGGCGCGAGCAACCCAATAAGCGCACCATAGATTGTCCGTCATCCAATGTGTGACTGATTTCAAAAAACGGGGGAACAGGGGAGCAGTGGGAGCAGTGGGAGCAACCAATGTTTCCGAGGCTTTCGCCGGGGAAACCTGAACCCCAGTGTTTTTGGGGGAACAGAGGCTGCCAGATCGACGGAGCAGCCACTTGAGTTAACCAAGAGTTAACTGAGTAAAGTAGTCGGTTAACCCTTGGTTAACCGCCATGAAAGCCCCAGCCCGCCTGCCTATCAGCCGATTTAACCGGCCAATTCGAGCGGTTAACCAGTTAACCGAGTAATTTAGTCGGTTAACTCCTTAGTTAACCGCCCTGAAAGCCACGGCCCGCTTAGCTCTCAGGCGAACTGAAGAATGCCATAGTTAACCAGCTAAAATGCTTAGTTAACCGGGCTACAAGCCACGGCGCGTAAGGCTTTCAGCCCAGTTAACCAACCGAGTTAACCAGTTAACTAACTTTGGCGGGCTGCCGCTAACAAATTTACGCGAGTCTTCGCACCCGTTCATCTCACAAAATGCCAGGGTCCCCGGCGTGTTCATAGAAAACGTAGGCCGCTGTTTAGCTGAGGGCAACGGAATTGCACGTACTTGTCCGTTTAGGTGAATTGCTACCGTCATTAGCTACCTATATGCACAAGAAAAATGACTGGTCGTATGGGGTAGATTGCGATCCACGCAGGCGAGTCACCCGAGGGGTATTGGAAAGGTAATGGACGCTAACAAAGCAGTGAACTAGCCTATTGCCAGTATCGTGACAATAAAAAGGTTGCTATTGGTACCCGCTGATCTCGTACGGCGTGTGGCTTACCAGCGGCTAGACAATACTCTCGTTTTGATAGGGATATCCTCCATGCGCATCAAATCCATCAAACTCACCAATTTCCGTGGTTATCGCGATATCACCGTCATTCCCATTGCCGAAGCCATGACTGGCATCGTTGGGCGCAATGACTATGGCAAATCGACAATCCTTGAAGCATTAGCCATTTTCTTCGAGACCGACGGCGCCAAGGCGGACAAGAATGATATGAATTGCTTCTGCCTGGCTGAGGGGGGAGAGCAGTTTGAAATCGCTTGTGAGTTCGAAGAGCTTCCTGAAGCGCTAGTGTTGGATGAGGTCGCCGAGACCTCGCTGGCCCAGGAGTATCTGCTCAATGCCGAAGGGGCTCTGGAAATCGTCAAAACTTTTAAGGCCGCTACCGGCAAGCAAGATAAAACAGCGATTCGTTGCCAGCATCCCGTCAATCCGGCACTGAGCAACCTGCTCAGCTTAAAGATGATCGATCTGAAAAAACTCGGTGAGCAGATGGGTGTTGCAGATGCGGTGGTGGACAAGCGTGTAGCCGCACTTTGGCGGCAGTCAATTCGCAATGCCGCGGCACCGATAGTCTGTCAAGAAACGCTGCTGGATGTGGACAAGGGGTTGTCCACCGACAGCAAGTCTATCTGGGGCAAGATTCAAGACCTACTACCCACCTTTGCCCTTTTCAAAGCTGATCGTGAAAGCAGTGACGGTGACGCCGAGGCCAAAAATCCGTTGCAGCAGGCCGTCAAGGACGCTCAAGCAGTACTGCAGGAGCAGATCAGCGCACTGGAGCAGCAGATTGAAGCAAGCGTGCTGGATGTGGCCACTCGTACCTTGGATAAACTGCGAGAAATGGCCCCCGAACTAGCCAATGAGCTAACCCCACGCTTCAAGGAAAAGCCGAAATGGACCTTCAGCTTCACCTTGGACGGTGAATACGGCATCCCAATCAACAAGCGCGGCAGTGGGGTGCGCCGATTGATCTTGCTGAATTTCTTTCGCGCTGAAGCGGAAAAAGCGGTGGTAGGTTCGCAGCGCAATGTGATCTACGCAATCGAAGAACCAGAAACCTCCCAGCATCCCAACTACCAGATGATGTTGATGAAGGCACTGCTGGCGCTGTCCAACCAACCCAACCGGCAAATTATCGTCACCACCCATGTACCAGCACTGGCAGGCCTCATACCTATTGACGGTATCCGTTACGTCACAAGGGATGAACGAGGTAATCCAATCGTCAAAATGCCGGATGCAGATGTGCTCAAAGAAGCTGCTGAAAGTTTGGGTGTTTTACCCGAAAGCGGCATGGAACGGGCCGCCGGCATCATCTTGGTAGAGGGAAAGTCTGACATCACCTTCCTTCGCCATATCGCCACAGTCTTGAAAGCAAATGGCAACCTTGCTCACGATCTGGATGACAAGCGACTCGTACCTATTCACGTGGGTGGATGTGGCAACGTCAAACATTGGGTAACGCACAAACTTGCCGACGAACTGGGTTTACCTTGGTGCGTATTCCTCGATTCTGATATCGGTGGAGATCCTGGGCAGGTAAAGGCTAATCAGAAGCGCAAGCAGGAGGTCGAAGGATCAGGGCGTCCGTTCTACTCGACGCGCAAACGCGAGATAGAAAATTACATTTGCCCTAGTCTGGTCAAAGCTCAGACCGGGCACTCTTGCAACTACACCGATACCTGTGACGCGAAGACAATCATCGGTGTTGGTGTGGGCATGAAGCCAGATGATGTGTCTGACCGCTTCTGGCCTTTGATGACTGCAGAGCAGATCATCCAGCGTTCGCTATATCGGGACGGTGATGAAGAGAAGTCTGAGCTGAAAGAATTGATGGATGGTCTGTTATCACTTGCAGACTGATTCGTATGAGTTCATGCAGGGCGAGTAATTCCCGTCTTAATCCGCTCGATGGCCCATTACATTTCTGAACCGTCCTGGTCTGTCCCTTGGCGCTTGAAAAAAACTGAAAGGCTTCAACTTTGAAACTGATCGCAAACCGCGTCAATGGAACACATCTTAGGGATATCTTGCCCGCGCTCTCGGGAGAGGTGCAGGTGGATAGCGTGCTGGCTGCCGTGGCCTACGGCGGGAGTGCATCTGATATCACTAAGGACCTTGTGGGTCACGCAGTCTCCAATAAATTACGATTGGATTTATGGATGCGTTACGACCATACGGTGCCGGTCTCGGTTGAGTTTCTCAAGCGTCTGTTCAAGCACCAGCAGGACAACGTGTTCACTCGATTCGTGCCGGACTGCTTTCACCCCAAGGTCATCTGGTGGAAGGGCTATGGTGCCTATATTGGTTCGGCCAACCACACGGACAATGGCTGGCTTACCAATATAGAAGCGGGTGTTTTTCTCAGCGAGGATGAGCTAGTTGCCAATGGCATGGACACTCAGCTGGAGGATTTCTTTGAGTACTTGCGTGAGCTGGATGTCACCATCCCCATCTCTGCCGACTACATTGCCGAAATGGAGCGTCTCAGCGCATTGAACAAAGACGTTTACGCTGCGGCGAAAAAGGCCAGAAAGCATGAGGAATGGCAAGGTCCTAGTTTTGTGGCAAACAAGGCCGCATTTGATCGGCGTAAGGACAACTTCAAAAAAGAGTGGTTGGACACCCTGGGGATACTGCAGGGTATCCAGCAACAGCTCTCAGACTACCGCCCTATTTGGGTCGATGAAAACGTACCGCCGGCCTGGCAGGTAGATCAGTTCCTCCATGCCTACTACTACAACCATGTGGGCGATGACTTGCGTAAGCCTTATGAGGATTACTACAAACGAAATCATGCTGATCCTCAATCTGCGTTGAAAGCTGAGCTGGAGTGGTGGCATGGCCTACAGTCCGCTCCCTCTTCCGAAGATGTCACCTTTTACCAAAACGCTCCGAAAATCCGCGTGCTACTCGACAAGGAAAAAGTGCTCAGTTTGAGCGTCGATGAGTTTGAAATCCTGTGCAGAAAAACTCATGCCACGATGAACCATGTCATCAAGGTACCTATGTCTGTGTTAGGCCGTCCTGGTGTGCAATCCATGGACAAAGAGGGGCGCGTGAAGCTATTCGCGTCGCTCATCATGAGTGAACGGAACAGTAACGGATGGGACATCCGCAAGCTGCTGCACTACGTGCTTTATGGAGGTACTGATTCGGAAATCTGGGAGCGCATCTACTACGCAGGCCGTGATGCGAACTTCAGTATCGCCCGCTACGGCTTGAACTCCATTGCTGAAGTTGTTGGCTGGGCAAGACCTGAGGTGGTGCCGCCTAGAAATGGTCGTACCAGTAAAGCCTTACGTGCCTTGGGGTTTGATGTGAAGGTCTATTGAGCAAGCCTTCTCTGAATATGCCACTGTTCGAAGCTAAGCCCTACTGACCATAGGTGTGATAACGCCTCTGTATCGCATCACTTCAGCAAAACGAACCAAATATCATAAGGTAGTCATTTGCGAGACCAGATAATCAAAAAGATCGTCCATCGAGACATCAGCATAGAAGCTTACGATGAGTACTCATCTTTTAGCCTCAGCTCGCCTGCAGCTATCACCGAAGTGGTTAGGAATACTTTAGCTTCGATACCGCCTGCTTTTGGCTCATGCGTGATGATAAGCGCGGGTCTCGTTGCTGCACTCCGGGCACTCCACTCGATACCCGCAGTCGCCATGCTTGGGGATTTGCTTATAGAGGATATTCCGGTCTTTAAGTGCAATGGAAACCTCCCAATGCCCCGCTATGACGGCGAGGTGATTGAGGCCTCTTGGGACGGGCACTGTTGGGTGGAAGTCGCAGGCATGATTTGTGATTTATCGGTATTTCGGTCCGCATACGCCATCCAGCGACCTAGCCTATTGAAAACTTTTGTCCTTGAGCAATTCGGGACCGGAAAAGGAGCGCTCATGTCCTATCCTGAACAGCTGCCCCAAGGAATGGAATTTGTTCCTAAACACGCATTAAGTGATTTTCAGATCAGGTGCGTCTTAGAGGGCCTTTCAAGGCAAAAAGCGGAAAAGTCTAATCAATAGCTCACTATGCGATATCGGAGCAAAAGCAATCTTTGTCGTGGGGTTCAAGCACTCGGACTCCATACTCAGTTTTAGGCATTTTAAATCCTCACCTTTGGTTGTTTTCTGAAAGCCCTTGCAGCCCTTATTTTGCAAGGGCTCCAGAGGATTACCGGAATCTCCGGATCTAACACTCGTCTACACAAGCCGTGACCAAATTGACCCGTATCTAACGACCCAAACGGAAATCGATCAGTCTGGCCCTCCCCTGAATGGTTATTTCGCCATCGTGGGCAGCCAATCTGCGATACACCAACCAAGGCCATTCAGCCATCAACATGGTTGGCCTGAGTCGTTGCGGTTAACAGGGCCGAAAAACCCATAGGGTGCGGGGTTCGCGGTGATCGACTAAACAACAACCAACCACCGAAAAAAGGTCATATGTACCGAAGACGCGGGGCCCGAATTACCCCCTAGGGCCACCCATCCGGGAGGACCCTTGAAATTCAAGGAAGTCCATGATTCAGACGTAATGACGGAAAAGATCGTGCAGCAGCGTATGTCATATGGATAAATCAGACATCGGAAGAATTTCCGACCTTTCCTACGTCCGCAAGCCTCCGAGACAGGGCTGACTTTTAGATGAGGAGCATCGAAGTACTGCCGGGGTGCCGGAAATGCATCCCGTTGCCCAAGGCCTTAGCCAGGCCCGGGATCACCCGCTTTGGCGCTTTGAATCCTCTTATAAGATTAATTTTGGTTTTCGACTTCAGGCCTTACACGGGGCTGTCTATAGCGCTTTCGGCCTTTGTCGGCCATCTTGCTCCTGTCTTGCTCAGCAATGGGCTTTTCCCGTGGATTGACTCTCAACCATGGTTGATTCTGGAATGATCTTGCAGCCCACCTGTTCTAAGCCTTCCAGTGCGTTACTAGTGATGCTTCATGCCCAAAGTCCCTCGCCATTGGCATCAAGCGACTCCATGACTTGCTCCGTATGTTCACCACGGATCGGTGTCGCCCCAGGGGTGACCCTTTGACCGTCGAAGCGCGGCGCGGGGCGAGCCTGTAACATGCCGTCGCGCTCGAAGTACACATCCCTATGGACCATGTGAGGATGTCCGGATGACTCCTGCGGGCTGAGCACCGGAGCGAAGCACACGTCTGTCCCCTCGAGCAGCTCGCCCCATTGCTCACGTGTACGGCTGCTGAAGATTGTCTCGAACGCCGAACGCATTTCTCCCCAACGACTCATGTCCCATTGCCGGATGAAGCGAGGGTCGTCGACCAGCTCCAGCTTTTCCAGGAGTAGCGCATAGAACTGTGGCTCCATGGCCCCCAGGGAAATGTAATGGCCATCCGCGCAACGGTAAGTGCCATAGAAATGGGAGCTGTCATGCATGCTCTTGCCCCGCTGCTCCTGAATTCCGCCACGGGGCGCCATCGACATCAACAGCTGCATCATGTGCGCCGAGCCATCGACGATGGCAGAATCGACCACGGTGCCTTTACCCGTTGTACGCGCATTGAGGATGCCCGCCAGCAGACCGATTGCCAGATAAAGAGCTCCACCGCCAATGTCGCCGATCAACGTGATGGGCGAAGACGGCGCTTCGCCCTCGGTCCCGCAGTAATACATCGCCCCTGACAGCGAGATGTAGTTGTTGTCATGACCTGCCGCCTGAGCCATCGGGCCATTCTGACCCCAGCCCGTCATGCGCCCGTAAACCAGCTTCGGATTCCGCGCCAGCAGAACCTCCGGCCCCAACCCGAGACGCTCCATCACACCCGGGCGCATGCCTTCGATCACCGCGTCCGCGCTTTCGACCAGCTTCAGTACGGTCTCGCGCCCCTCGGGTGTTTTCAGGTCGGCTACCACGGAGCGCTTTCCACGATTCATCACGCTTTTCGAAACTTTCTTCTCGCCTGTAACAGAGACCGCTTCGCCACGTTCAACAGCGATGACTTGCGCCCCCAAATCTGCCAGATGCATGGCACAGAACGGCCCGGGACCGATGCCGCATATTTCTACGATTTTGATGTCGCCAAGCATGGCTACCCTCTTCTCATCCAGTTGTGTATTGCCGGTCGGGGCCAGGGTATTACCGCGTCTGCGTGCACAACCCCGCCCGACCATTCACCCGACACTCACTGGTCGAAGACAATCACCGAACGCGCCAGCTCGCCGCGACGCATCTCGTCGAAGGCAATATTGATGTCTTCGAGTTTGATGCGCTGCGAAATCATCTCGTCGAGTTTGAGCCGGCCCTGCATATAAAAGTCGGTCAGGCTCGGCAGATCGACCGGAAAACGGTTCGAACCCATGATTGACCCTTGAATACGGCGGGCCTGCAGAAGCTGGAAAGGATCGAGCTCAAGCTTGGTGCCCGGCTTCATCATGCCGATGATCGTCGCGCAGCCACCACGTTTGAGCATGCCGAATGCCTGCTCGGCCGTCTGCTTGAGGCCGATACACTCAAATGAGTGATCAACGCCGCCTCTGGTCAGCTCGATGACCTGTTGAGCCGTATCGCCATTCTTCGCATTGATGACATCGGTGGCGCCAAACAGCCTGGCCAGTTCCAGCTTCGAATCGAGCATGTCGATGGCAATGATGCGGCCGGCACCGGCCAGTACCGCACCATTGATCGCAGCCAGGCCGATGCCGCCACAACCCAGTACCGCCACGGTTTCGCCCGGACGAACTTTGGCGGTATTGAATACCGCGCCGGTGCCTGTAGTCACAGCGCAACCAAGCAGCGCGGCGCGGTCGAGCGGCATGTCACGGCGGATAGCGACCAGAGCATGTTCATGAACCAGCATCTGTTCGGCGTAGGCGGACAGGTTGGCAAATTGCGGCATGGGCTTTTGCACGTAGGTCAGGCGTGGTTCGTCACCCTTGCTGCGGCGGGTTTCCGGCGATACGCACAGCGACAAGTGCCCAGTGACGCAATGGGCGCAATGGCCGCAATAAACCGACAGGCATGTGACCACATGATCACCCGGTTTGACGGTGCGTACGTCCGAGCCCACCTGTTCGACGATACCCGCCGCCTCGTGACCAAGCACCACTGGAGCCGGATGCGGATACATCCCGTCGACGACATGCAGGTC
Source organism: Pseudomonas sp. BF-B-30 (assembly GCF_019956305.1). NCBI lineage: Bacteria > Pseudomonadati > Pseudomonadota > Gammaproteobacteria > Pseudomonadales > Pseudomonadaceae > Pseudomonas > Pseudomonas sp. BF-B-30. Next base: position 46,483 of record NZ_JAHBDG010000019.1, read on the forward strand.
CGAGTGACAGACACCTACAGCGACAGTGCGCACCAGGACTTCACGTGGACCCGGTTTGCTGATCCCGACTTCCTCGATGGTCAAAGGGGAACCCGGCGTGTGGAATACGGCTGCTTTCATGATTTACCTCGATGGAAATTGTTGTTTTTGTTTTGGTTACGTAAGCGCTCAGGCTCACGCCACGAACAGGCTGGAGCTTCACAAGCTTCGATCGGTCAGCCCTGCCCAGAAGCCCTCGGAACCTGCGGCAATTGCCGCCTGCCCCAGCACCTTGGCCCAATGTGCATCACTACCGAATTCATCTCGCCAGGACCAAAGGCGACGCGTGGCGAAATGCAGGGTGTGTTCATAGGTAAAGCCGATAGCGCCGTGCACCTGATGTGCCACCGAAGCGGCCAGTGTCGCCGCTTCACCGGTACACACCTTGGCTACGGCGATGTCGAATGCCAGGGTGCTGTGGCTACCTGCCGTGCCGAGGAAAAGACCGCTCGCACTGCGCAAGGCAACTTGCACAGCCATGCGCGCAGCCCCAGTGGCACCGGCCATCTGCGCTAGGTATTGCTGCAGTACCTGTTGTTTGCCGATCGGCTTGCCGAATTGCACACGTTCATTGGCATACATCACTGCTTTGTCGATGACAGCTTCAAGCGTGCCAACCAGAGTGCAAGCGCGCACCAATGCACCGAGATGCCAGACCGGATCTTGCAGATCGGCCAGTTGCAATTGACCGATGGCCTGACTACTGGCGTCGGCGAAAACAAGCGTATCGCGCTCTTCATCGGCAAAATTGCTACCGGGTGCCAAGGTAATAGCCGCCTGACGCAGGTCGGCCAGCGCCAGGTTCTGGCCATCGGCAACGACGGCCCAGCGACAACTGCGTGCCCACGGTACATTGACGGCTCGGCCGTCGAGGCGTGCACTGTTTTTATCCAGTCGCAGATCGCCCAGACGACCGGCCTGAATCAGGGTGATCGGACCTTCCGGCACTTCCATCCCGGCGTGTGCCAGTAGCGCTGCACCGAGCATGGTTTCTGCCAGGGGCAGCGGCGCCTGCCAATAGCCGATGGCGTGCAGCACCGGACTGGCGTCCAGCCAGCTGGCACCGCTGCCACCCGCGGCTTCTGCTACCAGCGCGCCGGGCAGGCCATTGTCGACGACCATCTGCCATAGCGACTCGGCCCGGTGGCCGTCATCGAAGCGTTCGAGCAATTCACGGGTGACTTGTTTGGCGAACAGACGCTCGACGCTGTCGGCGATCATGCTTTGCATTTCTGAAGGGGCGCCGTCATCCACACCCTGGTGATTGATTGTTGTATTCATCGCAGTCCAAGACCTCCGGCGATAATGCCGCGCAGAATTTCACGAGTACCGCCACGCAACGAGAAGGACGGCGCACTCTGAGTCATGAAGCGCATCACCTGGTCGAGATCGGAATCGGGCTCACGCTGATCACCGAACAGATCGTGAGCGACGTCCGGAATAGCCTGTTCGAGCAAGGCACCCTGGTCCTTGACCACTGTCGCCGGGATCGCCGGATTTTCTCCACGGGCGAGCATGCCGGCGACACCCAGCGACATCTGCCGCAGCGCGGCATAGCGTGCCGCCAGACGGCCGAGGCTGACCGCATGTCGAGTGTCTTGCGGGTCTGCCTCGTCCAGCATTGCCAGATACAGCTGGGTACTACTCAGGTAGCGCTCAGGACCACTGCGCTCCAAGGCCAGTTCCGCAGTGACCTGTAGCCAGCCATTGCCCAACTCGCCAATGACGAAATCATCGGGAACGAAGACGTTTTCCAGAAATACTTCATTGAAGTCATGCTCGCCGAGCATGTTGTAGATCGGGCGCACGGTCACGCCGGCGGCCTTGAGGTCGATGAGCAGTTGCGACAAGCCTGCGCGGCGATTGCCCTCTTCCTTCGGCCCGGTGCGCAGCAGCGTGATCATGTAGTGGGCCAGATGAGCGCCCGAGGTCCAGACCTTGCTGCCGTTGACGATCCAGCCGCCATCAGTTTTTTCCGCACGGGTGCGCACAGCCGCCAGATCGGAACCGACGTCGGGTTCACTCATGCCGATCGCCAGAAGCGTTTCACCGCGGGTGATGCCCGGGACGATCTGCGGGGCCAATACTTCCGGAGAAAACTTTATCAGCAACGGACCGCTCTGGCGTTCGGCCACCCAGTGCGCGCCAACCGGCGCACCTGCCGCAAGCAGTTCTTCCAGAACCACGTAACGCTCCAGCGCACTGCGCTCCTGGCCACCGTAACGCTTGGGCCAGGTCATGCCCAGCCAGCCGCGCTCGCCGAGCTTGCGGGTGAATTCCGGTACAAGACCGACGAGCCCTTTGGCACGATCGGCCGGCGAGTAGTGCTTGAGCTCTTCAGCGAGAAAAGTACGGACTTCTGCACGCAGCGCCTGCGTCGTGGCGTCCAGCCTACAAGGCCTGATATCGAGTGCCTGCATGGTTTCTGCTCTTTGAATTTTAGGGACAGGCGACCAATGTCGCTTGTTGGCTGACCAACAAGCGACTAAGCTATCAGCATTCTAGTAAAGGGATCAAGCGCCATCGATCCAGTCTGTTTTCCCGTCCCATTCGGAGCATCTGATGACCACCCTCGCCTCCTTCACTCCCGGCCGTGGCTTGACCCTTGAACTGCAAGGACACATCGCCACGCTCGAATTCAGCCGTCCGCCGCTGAACTTTTTCGATCAGGAACTGATCATGGATCTGCTCGCCGCACTGGAGTATCTGGATCAGTTGCCGACCTGCCGCGTCGTTATCCTGCAAGCCGAAGGAAAGACGTTTTGTGCAGGTGCCGACTTCAGTGGATTGGCGCAGACCGGTGAAAAAATCCGTCCTCGCCAGCTGTACAAACACGCCGTGGGCCTGTTCCGCACGGCCAAGCCATTGATCGTCGTGGTAGAGGGTGCCGCCATCGGTGGAGGCCTGGGCTTGGCACTGGTCGGCGACTACCGCGTCACCAGCGAGAAGGCCCGTTTTTCTGCCAATTTCAATCGCCTTGGCATGCACCAGGGCTTCGGCATTTCTGTTACGCTGCCGCGCGTCGTTGGCCTCCAGATGGCGTCTCTGTTGATCGCCACCGGCCGTCGTATCGATGGCGCTGAAGCCGTCCGTATCGGCCTGGCGGATGTGCTTGCGGCGCCTGGCGAAGAACGTCAGGCTGCTCGCGCCCTGGCTGAAGAAATCGCCCTGAGTGCACCCCTTGCCGTCATGTCGAGCCGCCAGACGCTACGTGCCGGCCTCGCCGACTCAGTGGATGCAATCATCGACCGCGAGGCCACCGAGCAAGAGTGGCAGGTCCTCACCAGCGATTTTGCCGAGGGCAACAAGGCGATGCGCGAGCGTCGCGTTCCTGAATTCACCGGTAATTGATCATTCGCCTATGGACACTCCCGACCAAAGCCCCCCCAACACCACCCGTCGATCCAAGGTAGAAATGCGCGCCCAGGCAGAACACAGCATGTTAGAGGCGGCACGCCAGATCGTCGCGCGCAAAGGCTGGATTGGCATCACCTTGGCTGAGGTCGGTCTGCAAGCCGGATACAGTCGCGGCCTGGCAGCGCATCACTTCGGTACCAAGGCTGGCCTGCTACGTGCTTTGGCCGGGTTCGTAAATACCAGGTTCATGGACGTCGTCGAGGACAAGGTTCCCCGACGCGAGCCGGGACTGGACACTTTGCTCGGGTACATCGATGCATACTTCCTGCGCGACGACGCCGAGTGGACCAACGCCCGCGCTTTGCTCGCCTTGATGGCAGAGGGCGTGACGGTGGAGTCGGAGTCCGCAGCGATACTGGCCGAGTACAACCTTTCAGTGCGAATGACCCTGGCCGAACAGGTGGAAATCGGCATCGCCAATGGCGAGATCCCTGCCGACACCAATCCGCTGACAGCCGCCACTCTGCTGATTGGAACGATGCGCGGCATGATGCTCCAGCTGCTGCTCGATCCAACGACGGCTGACCCGGCACTGCTGCATAAACACCTGCGTCGACTCATCAAGACCCAACTGACCTCGCCCTGCGATTAAATCGCGGCAATAAAAAAGCGCCCACCGGTTCTCATCGGTGGGCGCTATCCATCCAGACTATCGCTTGATCATCGCGTCAACCATCTGCCGCACCTGATCGGTGAAGGGTGGCCGGGTGATGTCCGGACCGTCTGCGGCGCGCAGTACCGGCTTCGGATGGCTGAAGGTGACAAAGCCCTGGCGCCCCAGATAACTGCCCATCCCGCTGTTGCCAACCCCGCCGAAAGGCAGGCTGTCGACACTGGCGTGCAGGGCCACGTTATTGATCGTCACTCCACCCGAAACGGTGCGCTCGAGGACAAACTTTTCCTCGGCCGCATCGCTGCCGAAGTAGTACAGCCCCAGCGGACGCGGATGAGCGTTGATGTAGGCAACCACCTCGCGAATGTCCTTGTAAGGCTTGATAGGCAACAGCGGCCCGAAGATCTCGTCCTGCATGATCTTCAGCTCGTCACCCGGATTGCACAGCAAGGTCGGGATCATCTTGTGATGTGGCTGATCGGCGAAATCTTCCTGCGCCGGGTTCAACTCGATCAACTCGACGCCGGCCGCACGGGCCTCCCCAAGGTAGCCCAGCAGGCGTTCGTAGTGGCGGGTGTTGATTACCGAGGTGTAATCCGGATTGTCCTTGAGGCTCGGATAACATTTGGCGACCGTCGCTTTGGCATGCTCGATGAACTCCTCCATCGACTCTTCGGGAACAAACACGTGATCCGGCGCAAGGCAGACCTGGCCAGCATTCAATAGCTTGCCCGCCATGATCTTGCTCGCTGCTGCCTTGAGGTCAGCGGAACGCGAAACGATAACTGGCGACTTCCCACCCAGCTCCAGAGTAACGGGCACCAGATTCTCGGCGGCGGCGCGCATTACATGCTTGCCAACGCTGCTCGCTCCAGTGAACAGCAGATGGTCGAATGGCAGGCTGCAGAATGCCTGGCCGACCTCGGCGCCGCCGGTGACGATGGCTATCTCATCCTCGGCGAAGTTGGCGCTGAACATCCGCTGCATCAGTTCAGCACACTTGGGGGTCAGTTCGGAGACTTTGACCATCGCCCGGTTACCGGCCGACAGCGCACTGGCCAGCCCCTGGATCACCATGCCTATCGGGAAATTCCATGCCGTAACAATCCCTACCACGCCCAGCGGTTGGTACTGAATCCAGGCTTCGCCACGATCGGCGGCACGTTGCTCGGGCTGCATCCACTCGGCAATCCTGGCCTTGGTTTTTTTCAACGACGAAAGTGGACCCAGCAGGTCGATGATGCGAGTCAGGTCGTGGCTGCGATGGCCGAAGTCGGCCGCCGTCGCCTCAACGATTTCCTGCTTGTACTCAACCAGCATGCCGATCAGGCGATCGAACAATTCGCAGCGTTGTTCGGCAGTCCAGATGTCATTCGACAGATAAGCGGTCCGCTGCATGGCGAGGATTCCACGCATGCGCACCACTTCATGGTGTTCGATGTTGCTCATTGGAGGGTTTACCTTCTCATTGTGGGTTGATACGACCCTTCAGGTCGGCGCGGAGTACTGCTTCCGCGCCGCTACAGGTCAATCGAGTTTTTTCATTTTGGTGGTATCCAGACGGACCAGGCCGAAGGCCATGCCGTACTGAATCGCACCGGATTCGTTGACCTTGATCGCCGAGTACATGCCATTGAAACGCGGATCGCTGCCGGTATGGATCCTCAACACGGTGTCGCCGCTGTCGAGGTCCATGCCGATGTGGTAGCGGTCGTTCCAGTCGCGGGTGAAGTAACCATCAATGATCGCCATCCGGCCGCCACCACTGATCATCGGCACCGTGGAGATCGACGACACGTCGTTGCGCATCCACAGCTGTTTCCACCCATTACTGCCCTGGTCCCACTTCAACATCGCGACACCTTTCGGCCCCGGACGCGTGGCGCCGTTGAGCATGCTCACGTAGTAGTTGTCACGCGCCAGGTAAGGGGCATCCTTGCTGATGATGTTGTTGACCACGAAGGCGTAGTCGCCGTAGGTCGACACCGATTGCTCGGACTGCACGGTTTCCACGTCGGTGCCCATGTCCACTTGCTGCTGGTCAGCGATGCGTGCCGACAGCGTGCCGGGCTTCTGCTTCCAGCCAGCCGGCAACTGGTCGCGCCAGAAAGCCACCAGACGCATTTTCTGCGCGCCGTCGGTGATCACCACGAGTTTGTCTTCGTCCGGCCCGAAGCCCATCAGCGTCGGTGTCGACCCCGTACCGTCGGCGACTTTCAAGGCGGAGATACGGATGCCACGGTCATAGGCCGCTTTCCAGGCGCCACTGGCCTCGTCGCTGTGAATCTTGCCCTTGGCATCCACCACCAGGCGATACATGTTCTGGTTCGAGGCCACATAGACTGCCCCGCCACCCGCCTCATCGCCATTGGCAAATCCGTTGAGGAACAATTCGTCCGCGCCATCGACGGCGAAGGTATCGACGATTTCGAGGGTTTTCGGGTCGAGGGTAATGACCTTGCCGCCGACGGTGTTGAGCACCAGATAGCCGTTGAAGGTCATGCCCATGCCGAAGTTGAAATCGACCGGGAAATCAGTGCCACGCTTGACCTTTTCGTTGTCATACAGCGTTTCCGGCAGCACACGCACCAGTGGTGTACCCATGCCCGAGTCAGGCTTTTTCGGATCGAGTTGGTCGACACGGAAAATCTGCCGGCCACCGGCGCCGATGAAGGCATCTTCACGGGTCAACATCGAATAGAGGGCGCCGCCGCGCAACTGATCGTTGATGCTGCTGATCACTCGGTTCGGCTGTCCGCGCATGTAGTCGAGCAAACCCTGCTCGTCCTTGTTGTCGAGCAAGCGTTTGACATCCTGGGTCTGCTTCAGGCGTTGATCGTCGCTGACCTTTGCAAAATCGGGCAACTTCAGCGGCATTTCGGTGCGTGCCACTTCAACCAGCTTGCCGTCGACCTTGTTGTACTTGCGCAAGCCAAGGCCGGACCACCACCACGTGACCATGGTGTCACCGACCTTGTCGACGAAATGCGGCATGCCGCCCGCATCGCTGGGCAGGTATGTCACCGACTCCGGTGTCAGCTCGTAGGAACCACGCGGCACCGCAATCTCGGTGCTGTCTGTCTGCGCGCTGTTCCAATGCGCCTGGTTGCTGAAGCTCTGGGCCAGATAAGGGTTCATGGGGGGCGCAGTCTGGGCAGTTGCCATGACGGACAAACCCGCCAGCGCCAGGCCCGCGCCCAACTGTGCGAAGCGAAGCTTTGTGATTGTTATGCTTCTCATTGTGCAACTCCTTGAAGAAATGAACTCGGTGCCAAGGCGCTAAACGCGCTGGAGCAACACCTGCGACGCAGAGCCTACGAAGCCCCAGTCACTCACTCCCCCCCCCACGATGAGTAGGTCACCGCCGAAGGCTTGTCGGTAAAACGCCACCGTGAGTTCCCAGAACTTTCTTCCCCCCCCACCGTGGGGAGGGATACCGCGACAGCCGCCCCGGCAGCATTCCTCCAGTCCCTCGGACACATGGCTCACCCCCCAGGAGTCGCCTGCCGATCCTTTTACAGACACTGGAGTCCGTAATGCACATTCAACGATCCATCTTTCGCGAAGACCATGAAATGTTCCGCGAAACCGCCCGCCGCTTCTTCGAGCGCGAATGCGTGCCACGTCAGGCCGAATGGGACGAGGCCGGCAAGGTCGACCGCCAGACCTGGCTCAAGGCCGGCCGCGAAGGTTTGTTGTGCTCCATGGTTCCTGCGGTGTACGGCGGTGGCGGCGGAGACTTCGGCCACGCGACAGTCATCAATGAAGAAATGCACCGTGCTGGCGTGTCTGGCGTCAGTTTCGGCCTGCACTCGGACATCATTGCGATGTACATCGTGCGTTTCGGTACCGAAGAGCAAAAGCATCGCTGGCTGCCGAGCATCTGCAGTGGCGAAACCATCCTCGCCCTCGGCATGACCGAGCCGGGCAGCGGCAGTGACCTGAAAGCTGCGCGCACCACCGCAATCCGTGATGGCGACGAATACGTCATCAATGGCAGCAAGACCTTTATTAGCAATGGCCTGAACTGCGACATGGTCCTGCTGGCCTGTCGGACCGACCTGACGGCGGGTTCCAAAGGAATCAGCCTGATCATGGTGGAAACCAGTCGCGAAGGCTTCCGTCGTGGCCGCAAGCTCGACAAGGTCGGCCAGCGCGCTTCCGACACCGCGGAGATGTTTTTCGACGATGTGCGCGTACCCGTCGGCAACCTGCTGGGCGAGGAAGGCAAAGGCTTCGCCTACATGATGCAGGAGCTGCCACAGGAACGGCTGGGTATCGCCATCTATGCCGCCATTCACCTGGAGCGTCTGCTTGACCTGACCATCGAGTACGTCAAGGAGCGCAAGGCCTTCGGCCACTCGGTGTGGGATTTCCAGAACACCAAATTCAAACTCGCCGATGCCAAGGCCGCCTCCGTCGCGGTACGCACCATGATCGACTACTACATCAGCGAGCACATGCGCCGCAAGTTGACCGTGGAAGAGGCCGCCATCGCCAAGCTGTTCGCCACCGAGACCCTGTGGAAGCACCTGGATGACATGGTCCAGTTGCACGGTGGATACGGCTACATGCTCGAGTATCCGATTGCCCGCGCCTTTGTCGACCTGCGCATATCCCGGGTCTTCGGTGGCACCAACGAAGTCCAGCGCGACCTGATCGCTCGCAAGCTGTAAATCTCCTCCTCTTCTACCGAGACCAAAGACATGAGCGAAAAAGTTATCGTTGCCGGCGTCGGCATGATTCCGTTCAGCAAGCCGGGCGCCAGCCCGACCTACACCGAAATGGGCGCAGAGGCCTTGCGCCTTGCGCTGAAGGACGCGGGGATTGGCTACGACAAAATCCAGATAGCCTTCACCGGCTACGTGTTCGGCGACTCCACCAGTGGCCAGACCGCCCTCTACGAGGTAGGCCTGACCGGCATTCCGGTGGTCAACGTCAACAACAACTGCTCCACCGGTTCTACTGCCCTGTATCTGGCCCGCGCCGCCGTGGCCAGCGGTCAGGTCGAGTGCGCCCTGGCGTTGGGCTTCGAGCAGATGCAGGCCGGCGCGCTGAGGTCCCATTGGGATGACCGTCCCCGCCCCCGCGCACGCTTCCTGCACGTACTCGAATCGCTTACCGCCGATGCCGCGGACATCCCTCAAGCCTTGCGTGGTTTCGGCGGCGCTGGTCGCGAGCACATGCAACGCTACGGCACCTCGATGGAGGCCTTCGCCGCGATCCGCGCCAAGGCCAGCCGCCACGCCGCCAATAATCCGTTGGCGCTGTTCAAGAACGTGGTGACCACCGAAGAGGTGATGAACGACAAAGTCATCTGGCCCGGCGTCATGACTCGCCTGATGGCATGTCCGCCGACCTGCGGTGGCGCTGCTGCGATTGTTTGCAGCGAAGCCTTTGCCAAAAAACACGGCCTGCGCACTGACGTGGCGATCCTCGCCCAATCGATGACCACCGACGTGGTCGAGTCTTTCGATCCGCCGTCGATGATCAGCTTTGCCGGTTTTCACATGGCCCAGGCTGCGGCCAACCAGGTCTATGAACAGGCGGGCATTGGCCCCGAGGACATCCGCGTAGTCGAGTTGCACGACTGCTTTGCCCACAACGAACTGCTGAGTTACGAAGCGTTGGGCTTCTGCCCGATCGGTGGCGCCGAACGCTTCATCCTCGATGGCGACAACACCTACGGCGGCCAGGTCGTGACCAACCCGTCCGGCGGTCTGCTTTCCAAGGGCCACCCGCTGGGCGCAACCGGCCTTGCCCAATGCTATGAGCTGACCCATCAGCTACGCGGCACCGCCGGCAAGCGCCAGGTGGAAGGTGTGCAGATTGCCCTGCAACACAACCTGGGCTTGGGTGGCGCCTGTGTCGTCACGCTGTTTGGCAAAAACTGATCGCCCTGTTCAGGCGCGTTTTGACATAGGAGCCAAGTGAACATGGCAGACAAAAATCTGATCGGGCACAAAATCGACGTATACAGCGTCGACGTTGAAAAAGGTCGCCTGCGCTTCTTCGCCAAGGCCATCGGCGAAACCGATCCGGTCTACACCGACGAAGCCGCCGCCAAGGCCGCCGGCCATAAGTCATTGCCGGTCCCGCCCACTTTTCTCAAGTGCCTGGAAAGCGAAGGCCGCGATGTGGTGGAGCTGCTCAACCTGGTCGGCTTCGACCTTGGCCGGGTTCTTCACGCCGAGCAGTCCTTCGTCTATCACTCGATGGCCTACGCAGGGGATGTGCTGACGTTCGACGGCTTCATCTCCGACCTCTACGAAAAGAAAGGTGGCGCCCTGCAATTCGTGGTCATTGAGGCACGAGTAACCAATCAGGATGGCGCGCACATCGCCGATATCCGCTCCTCTCTTGTGCAGCGCTAAGGAGTCGTCATGAGCGTTCGATTTTCCGATATCCAGGTCGGTGACGAGATCCCGCTGCTCAAGCTGCAGCCGGTCAACCGCACCACCCTTGCCTTGTATTGCGGCGCTTCAGGTGATCACAACCCGATCCACGTCGACCTCGACTTCGCCCGCAAGTCGGGGATGGACGATGTGTTCGCCCACGGCATGTTGTCCGCCGCGTACTTCGGTCGCCTGCTGACCACCTGGGTGCCACAAAGCCAGGTGCGCGGCCTGTCGGTTCGTTTCACTGGCATCACTCAGATCGGCCACATCCCGACCTGTACCGGCAAGGTCGTCGAGAAGTTCATCGATGCCGGCGAACCGCGCGTGCGCCTGGCGCTTCGCTGCGCCAACCAGTACGGCGAAGAGAAGCTGGCCGGCGAAGCCGTTGTCGCCCTCGCCTGATATTTCAACCCACACAGCCCAAGGATCAACCCAATGAAAAAGCTTGAAGGCAAAGTCGCCCTGGTCACCGGTTCCGGTCGTGGTATCGGTCGCAGCGTTGCTCTGCAACTGGCGGCCTATGGCGCCAAAGTCGTGGTCAACGATCTGGACTCGGCACCGGCCGAAGAAGTCGTGGCTGAAATTCGCCAGGCCGGTGGTGAAGCCGTTGCTTGCGTCGGCAGCGTGACCGCCGCCGATTTCGCCGAACGCTTCGTACAGACTGCCGTGCAGAGCTACGGTGGCATCGACATCATCATCAACAACGCTGGGTACACCTGGGACAACGTCATCCAGAAAATGACCGACGAACAGTGGTACGCGATCATCGACTGCCACCTGACCGCACCGTTCCGCATCCTGCGTGCTGCCCAGCCGATCATCAGCGCCCAGGCCAAGAAAGACGCCGCCGAAGGCCGCGAAGTGTTGCGCAAGATCGTCAACATTTCCTCCGTGGCCGCTGGCGGTAACGCCGGTCAATCCAACTACTCCGCCGCCAAGGCCGGCATCATCGGCATGACCAAGACCCTGGCCAAGGAGTGGGGCCGCCTGAAGGTCAATGTCAACGCCGTGGCCTTCGGTTTCATCGATACCCGACTGACCCAGGCGCTGGCTGGCGACGAGAGCAAGACCATCAACATTGAAGGTCGTGAAATCAAGGTCGGCGTTCAACAGGAACGTATCGATACCGCCAGCTCTGCGATTCCCCTTGGTCGCCCTGGCACGGCCGAAGAAGCCGCCGGTTCGGTGGTGATGCTGTGCCTGCCGGAAGCCAACTACGTCACCGGTCAGGCTCTGGTCTGCGGCGGCGGCTACGGCACCCTGTAAGCCGCCGTTCGTCTCTGCGGGCACTCTTCCCTCCCACGGTTGGAAGAATGCCCGGACAATGAGATCACGGCCTGGCGCTTCGCAAGTGCGACTCCCTACAAAAACAAGATTGGAGGTTTCGATGTACATGACCCAAGGGCTGCAGCGCCATCGGCAGCAGCGTCCCAATGCCACGGCAATCCGTTATCAGGGCCGCAGTGTGACCTTTGCCGAACTGGGTGATCGTGTTGCCCGGCTGGCGGGCGCGCTCAAACGCCTGGGCGTGGCCAGCGGCGAGCGCGTCGCGATGCTCTCGCTCAACTCCCAACGCTATATCGAGTACTACCAGGCGGTGCCATGGGCCGATGCCGTACTCACGCCGGTCAACATCCGCTGGAGCGCAGCAGAGATCGTCTACTCACTGGACGACTCGCAAACCTGCGTGCTGATCGTCGATGACGCCTTCCAGAAACTGGGCACCCAGGTGGCAGTCGAGGCCAAGAGCATCCGCTTGGTGATTTATGCCGGTGACGGTGAAACGCCCGAGGGCATGCTCAACTACGAGACCCTGATCGCCGAGAATGAACCGGTTGAAGATGCACACCGTTGTGGCGATTCCCTACTCGGAATCTTCTACACCGGCGGCACCACCGGCTTCCCCAAGGGCGTGATGCTCAGCCATAACAACATCGGCATCTCCGCCCTCGCCAACCAGGATCGTGTGGGCTATGGCGCACAGACGCGCTACCTGCATGCCATGCCAATGTTCCATCTGGCCGACCTGGCTGCGATGGTCGTGCTGTTCCTCAGCGGTGGCATGCATATCGTGCTCCCCGCCTTCAAAGCGCAAGAGGTCATCGAGCAGATCAGCCGGGAGCAAGCCACCGACACCTTTCTGGCGCCCACCATGTTGCAGATGATCCTCGACTGGCACCAGGCAAATCCAACCCATGCGGCACTCGACCTGAGCTCGCTTCGGGAAATCACCTACGGCGCCTCGCCGATTACTCCCGTCCTGCTCGAGCGTGCCCGTCAGACCTTCCCTGCAGCCCAATTCGCGCAAGGCTATGGCATGACCGAAATGGCCCCCGGCATCACCATGCTGGGCGCCGAGTACCACTGCGAGGAACATCAGCGCAGCGGCAAGATGTACTCAGCCGGACTGCCCATCAGCTGCGTGGAAATCCGCATTGCCGATACCGAGGATCGCGAAGTGCCCCGTGGCACGGTCGGTGAAATCCTGGTGCGTGGCCCCAACGTCATGCTGGGTTACTGGAACAAACCGGAGGCCACCGCCGAGGCGCTTCGCGGTGGCTGGATGCATACCGGTGACGGCGGCTACATGGACGACGATGGCTTCATCTACATCTGTGACCGTCTCAAGGACATGATCGTCAGCGGCGGCGAGAACATCTTCACTGCCGAAGTCGAGAACGCCCTTGTCAGCCATCCGGCCGTTGCCCAAGCGGCCGTGATTGGTATTCCCTGCGCTAAATGGGGGGAGACAGTGCATGCGGTGATCATCCTCAAGCCTGGTGCCAGCGTTGCCGAAGATGAAGTGGTCGCCCATTGTCGGAAAATGATTGCCGGCTACAAGGTGCCCCGCAGCATCGAGTTTCGCGCTTCCTTGCCGATGTCCAGCGTCGGCAAGGTGCTGAAAAACGAACTGCGCAAACCGTTCTGGGAAAACCGTCTGAGCAACGTCAACTGACGTTCGATGCCTGTAGGAGCGAGCTTGCTCGCGATAGTCGCTAACGATAACGCGCGTATCCTGGCTAAACGCGGTGTCTTTGAGTCCATCGCTAGCAAGCTCGCTCCTACAAGGTATTCAGGTCGCGCCATTTGGCAATCGCTTCTTCCCTGCCGGTGGCGTCGAGCTTGGCGAACAGATTCTTGATGTGCCATTTCACCGTTTCAGGTGACACGCCAAGGGTGCGCGCGATTTTCTTGTTGGTCATGGCTTGCGCCATCAGCTGCACGACCTCGGTCTCCCGCTCACTCAAGTTCGCAACCGATGAAATCACTGTGCGCCCGGCTTTTTCTGCCGGCCGGCCTGCTGAGATCAGGCGCTGGGCATAAAACGCAAGCACCGGATCAAGCGCATTGGCTTGCAGCAAATCGTTCAGCATTCGAGGCAGTTGTGGCGCAACATCGAGCAGGCTGCGTACCAGGCCCAGGCGATGTCCCAGACGCAAGACTTCAATCAATTGTTCGAGCGCTTGCTCGTCACGCCCCCGCCCCTTTTCAGCGATGGACAGTTGGAGCCGCGCGATGGCCACCCACTGCCAATGCGTGGCCGTTTCACACTCATTGATCAGCAAGGCGATTTGCTCGATCGCCACACTGAATTCGCGCTGATACAAACTCAATTCGATCGCCGCTCGCAGGGCCAAAAGCCGGATGATCAGTGGCGTACCGCGATGGATGCCGGCCTGCTTGTCGGCAAGTTCCTGAAGCTCGCTCAACAGGGCTTCGGCCTGCGAAGTATGGAGTTTTTCGAGACTCCAACGCATACGCACGTACAGTGTCCAGGCGAGCAGACGACCCAGGTCATAGCGCTGTGCGTAGTCTTTCAAGCGATCCAGATAGAGCACGGCCTGGGTTTGCTCGCCCTTGAGCCAACAAGCGCGGCTGAGCGACAGAAGACTGTGCAAGACGATGTTGGGCATGGAAATTCGCTCAAGGATGTCGAGGCGAGGCTCAAGCAAATGGCAGACATCGGCCAGATTGTGTTGTTCGTACAACAGGCTGGCCAGGAAAGCGGCAGCCGCATGGCCAGCGACCGCGGCACTGCTGCCGTGCGATTTTGCGGCTTCCAGGGTGTTGCGAAAGATGTTTTCCGCTTCACTGATGCGTCCCTCATGCACCAGGCTCATGCCGTAGATGCATCGGCCAACGAGGGTCCGGCGCGGCGAGGTATTCGGGCGATCGCTGTGCTGGATGATTGCGCGCACCCGCTCATGATCACCGCTGAACAAATACAACCAGGCAAGAATGGAGGCGCGACCGGTCAATATCAGATCGTCGGCATCGTCAGGTATCGCTTCCAGTTCCGGAGCTAAGCACCATGCCGCCTCGGTCAGGTCACGCTGCATGGCCAGCGTGCCACGCGTTACCAGCAGGCCTTGACGCTGTTGAACATTCAGCCGGTGCTGTTGCGCCTCCAACTGGTCAAGTATCTCTTGCCCCTCTGCGAAGTTATGCGCATGCAGCTGTAACTGCGCCATCACCAGTTGCAGGCTATAGCGCTCGCGCATCTGTTCCATGGGCAGCCTGCGCAGCAGGTTGGGCAATTGACTGAGGGAACCACGCGCCATCAATTCGTGCGCACAGGCTTCGACAATCTCGGCCGCAATCTGAAAATCGCCGGCCAGTACGGCGTGGCGCACCGCCTCGTCGATATGCCCCTGTTCGAGCAGCCAGTCGCGCGCCACTGCATGGAGTTTCTTTTGTTCTTCCTCGGGCTGACGGCTCAGGTGCTCGCGCAGTACCTCGCGCAACAACGGGTGGAGGCGGTACCAGGTTTCCCTGTCGTGGCTCTTGATCTGGGTGATGAACAGGTTATCGCTGTCGAGGCGGGTCAATTGGCTCATCATCCCGGCAATCGCGAGCGGCTTGCCAACAAGCCTGGCACACAAGGGCGCGGTGAAGCGATTGCAGATCGAAGAGTGCGTCAGCAACTGCCGGTCTTCGACTGGCAAGTGGATCAACACCTCCTGCTCGAAGTACTGTGCAAAGGCCCCGGCGCCTCGCACCTGCATGCGATTGACGCTACTGCCGTGCCTGGATTTCAAGTCGATGGCGAACAATTGCAGGCCAGCCACCCAACCGTCGGTCAAGTCATGCAAGGCCTCGGCATCGTGAGTGCTGATCTCGCCAAACTGTCGCAAGTATCGTTCTGACTCTTCGACACTGAAACGCAAGTCCCGCAAGTCATACTCGCTCAGCTGACCCTGGGTGCGCAGGCGCGCAAGCGGAAGCGTTGCAGGTAACGCGCTACGCGTGCCGAGCACCAGGTGAAGGTTCGGCGGTGCATAGTCAAGCAGCCAGCCCAGCACCTTGAAGTTATCTGCATCATGGAGGTGATGCACATCATCGATCATCACCACCAGCTCAGAGCCGTGTCGGGCCACAGACTGAAGCAGGACGATGACCCAGTGTTCGAGCGCCAACTCGCCACCACCTTCGCCGAGCAACAAGGCAGCTTCTCGTGCAAGCGCGCCGTCGACCTCGGCAACGCTGGCCAACAAGCAGTTGGCCAGTCGCGCCGGCTCATTGTCCTCGCCAGTCAGTGACAGCCAGGCGACGTCGAAATCGATCGCTATCAATTCCCGGCGCCAGGCCAGCAAAGTGCTGGTCTTGCCGCTTCCGGCAGGCCCCTGGATAGCGATACAGCGCTGCCGGCGGGCCTCCATCAGGCGGCTCATCAGTGTCGCTCGGGGCATGAGCTGGCGTGCACCGCGAGGTGGAATGACCTTGGTGTCAGGGATGAGTTGAGGCACTCGATCGACTGACAGGTGGCGCTTGGGATATTGGGGTGGGATAGCCATCGACTGAGTTCCGGAGACGATCTTCTTCAAGTGCAGACCGACAGTTTAATACAGGAAACACGCCATGCTGATTCACTGTGTACGGTGCAACAAACGCGTGCGCCTTAAGGGCACACGCGAACGCCATCAAGCGCGGCCGTAGAGTGTGACGACGCAGGCACCGCCCAGGCCGAGGTTGTGTTGCAGGGCGAGGTTCACACCTTCGACTTGACGCTTGTCAGCGGTTCCACGCAGCTGGTGCGTCAGTTCATAGCATTGAGCCAGACCTGTGGCCCCCAGCGGGTGACCCTTGGAGAGCAGCCCACCGGATGGGTTGGTCACCACACGCCCGCCGTAGGTGTTATCGCCATCGAGCACGAATTTTTCGGCGCCGCCTACCGGGCACAGCCCCAAGGCTTCGTAGGTCAGCAGCTCATTCTGGGCAAAGCAGTCATGCATTTCGGCCACCAGGATATCCCGCGGCCCGACACCCGCCTTTTCGTACACCTCGTGAGCGGCACGCTGGGTCATGTCGAAACCGACCGTCTGGATCATCGATGCCGGTTCGAAGGAAATCCCACGATCAGTGGTCATCGATTGCGCCATGATCATCACGTCAGTGCGCAGACCATGCTTTTTGGCGAACGCTTCGCTACAGATGATCGCAGCGGCTGCGCCACAGGTAGGCGGGCAAGCCATCAGGCGCGTCATCACACCCGGCCAGAGCACTTGATCGTTCATCACATCTTCGGTGGTGACGATTTTACGGAACAGCGCGAGCGGGTTGTTGGCGGCATGACGGCTGGCCTTGGCGCGAATCGCGGCAAAGGTGCTCATATCGGTGCCATAACGCTGCATGTGTTCACGCCCCGCACCACCAAACTGGCGCAGCGTCATCGGAACGCCGATCGCGCCAGCGTCAGCGGTCAGTTCGTCCGAGACCTGAAGGTGCTTGCCCATGCAGGCCGGACGATCGGTAAACACCGCACCCAAGGCGCCAGGCTGCATTTGCTCGAAGCCCAGGGCCAAGGCGCATTCCACCGCCCCGCTTTCCACGGCCTGGCGAGCCAGGTACAAGGCAGTGGAACCCGTGGAGCAGTTGTTGTTGACGTTCACCACCGGTACGCCACTCATGCCCACTTCGTAGAGTGCCGATTGGCCGCAAGTGGAATCGCCATAGACATATCCGACATAAGCCTGTTGAACCAGCTGATAGTCCAGTCCTGCATCTTTCAATGCCTGGCGAGTGGCCTCGGCGCCCATTTCGATATACGACCCACTGGCCCCGGGCTTCAGGAACGGGATCATGCCAACCCCGGCAACGTACGGTTTGTGCGACATCACATTCTCCATAAAAAATTCAGCCCACTGCGGCTTCTCGCTTTGCTCGATATCCCGAGCAATCCAGGCTGTCATCGTTACGAAATCATCGGCAGGCTGTACCCGCGTCCTGCGGGGGGGATTGGGGTGGCCCCCCCTGTCTTCGCCCGATTGCGCTTGCCCCGACGAGTAATTTAGTCATTGCACAAACGTGCTGTAATCGGCCTAAAATCTTTCAAAAGCCTTTGAAAATCCGCAGCAGACTGGATTAGCCATGCTTCCGAGTTCCCCGCCAATTACCACCCGCTTCTCGCCGCCTCGCATCAGCAGTCACGCCGTGCTGAGGGAGACGCTGCTGGCTCGCCTGCAAACGGCTCGGGATTGCCGCCTGACCCTGATCAATGGCAGCGCGGGGTTTGGCAAGACCACACTGATGGCGCAGTGGCGACAAGGCCTGATCAAAGACGGCAGCACTGTCGTATGGCTCTCTCTCGCCCAGGAGGATGGCGTCCTGGAGTCGTTCTGCGCCAACCTCATCTGCACCCTCCAGAATGCCGGTGTTCCCCTGGAGGACGATCTCTTGCTGTTGATCGAGCGCGAGTCTCTGGACGGCCTGCTCGCGCTGGCGTCGGTGATGATCAATACCTTGGCGCGGGTCAGCAGTGCGCTGTACTTGATGATCGATGACTTCCATTTCGCCACCGATCCACGCATTTCCCGCCTGATTCAACTGATAGTGGATGGTGCGCCGGCGCATCTTCACATTGTGCTGGCTTCACGGGTGAATCCCAATTTGAAGCTCGGCCGACTACGAGCGATGGCCGAGCTCTGTGAGATCAACGCCACCGAGCTTGGTTTTGATTTCAACGAGTCCCTGGCCTTCCTCAAGGCCTATCTGGACGAAGGCATCGATATGGAACTGGCGCACTCCATCCACGACAACACGGATGGCTGGCCCATTGGCCTGCAATTGATGTCCATCTCGCTCAAGGCCAACCCGCGCAAGGAAGCGAAGATCCATCGACTGCTTCCCGGCAACAGCGATTTGCGCGATTACCTGGCCGAAGACGTGGTGAACGGGTTACCCACGGAGATCATCGGATTTCTCGAGAAAATCTCGATTCTGCGCCGCTTCAATGCGCAGGTAGCCGAGCATGTCAGCCAGGCATCGCAAGCTGCCGAACTGATTGCCAGCATCGAGACGCGCAACCTGTTCATCCTGCCTGTCGACATGGAGAGCCAGGAGCAGTGGTACCGGTTGCATCCGCTATTCGCCGAATACCTGCAACAACGCTTGACCGCGTCGGATGCCGACCTGCCCCGACTGCACCTGCGTGCGGCGCATTGGTTCGAACACGCCGGGATGGTGAGCGAAGCGACCCGTCATGCGGTACTCAGCGAAGACCTTGAGGAACTGGTCTGGCTGCTGGAGCGCAAGCAGCCGACCTACCACAGCCTGAGCCACCTGGGTCAATTCATGCGCTGGCTCGATTGTGTGCCTCTGGAACAATTGACACAGCACCCCAAGGTGCTGCTTCAAGGTGCCTGGGGCTGCTTGTTGACGATGCTGACCAGCAAAGCGGAAACCTGGATCGACGTGCTCGAAAAGAGCCCGGCGACCCAGGCAAAGTGGAAGCCACAAATCGATCTGGCCAAGGCAGCGATTGCTTTGCAACACGATGACCTGGCACGTTGCAGCCAGCTCGTTCAGGGCTTGCCGGAGCGCAGCTTCGCACACCCGTTCAATGAGCGGATGCGTGTCTGTCTGTACATCAACTGCCTGGTCTACCTCGGCCATCAGCAACAAGCCTGGGAGTACCTCAATAGCCCCGAATGCGAAACGCTGCGCACCAGCCATGATGAGTTGGCGCTGATGATCGTCGCCACCATTGCCCATGGGGTATTACTCAAGGGAAACGTCATGGAGGCCTCACGGCATCTCATTGATGTTCTACTCCTGGCCGAGCGCAATCACGGTCGTCGTTCAGTCAGCGCATGCACCTGTGCGGTGGCGGTCGCCGAAGCGCACTACGAGATGGATCGCATTGACGATGTTCGCGAGGCCTTGAGCAATCGCCTTGATCTTTTGCGATTCGCTCCGCCATCGGTGACCATCTCCGCGATGATCAGTGTCGCGCGCATGAACTACTTGCAGGAGTCCACGGCCAGTGCGCTGACTTACCTGGCCAAGATGGCGATGGAGTTTCGTGCTCGAGGATTCGATCGCGCGCTGGCCCATAACCTGACCGAGCAAATACGCTTCCTGCTGGGCAACGGCGATTGGCGACAGTGCGAAAGTCAGAGAGCCGGCCTCGACGCGCTGACCCATCGCCACTCGGGCGACACGCCGCTTGCGCAGGAAATCAGTGCCCTCGCGGCCCTTTCGCGCGCGCGCATCTGCCTGGCCAGGCAAGAGCCGGAGCGTGCCCTCCTGGCCCTGGACATCGTCGAGCAGTTCGCCACTCGCTACTGTCGAGGTAAATGGCGAACCCAGTCGGGCTTGTTGCGTGCCGTTGCGCTGAATGATCTTGGACGCCCGGCAGAAACCACCGTGCTGTTGCGTGAAGTCGTCGGTGAAAGCTATCGGCTGGGCCTGGTGCGCACGCTGCTGGATGAAGGCCCTTCCCTGCTGACCCTGCTGGCCAATCTGGATTGCCGTGACGATCCGGTCCTGGACAGCTACCGCAATCGGTTGGCGGCCGTCCCGTTGAACTGCGCCAGCACTGGTCCTGCATCGTCACGTGCAATGAAAGATTCGGCGGCGGGGGAATCCTCGCTGTTTACCAAGCGGGAGCTGGAAATCATCAGTTTGCTGGAGCAGTCGATGCCCAACAAACGCATTGCCCAGACCCTGAATCTCAGTCAGGAAACCATCAAGTGGAACTTCAAGAACATCTACACCAAGCTGGGCGTGTCGTCTCGCTATGAGGCATTGACTGCGTTGAGACAAAGGGCTGAACAATAGCTTTTTTTGTAGGAGCGAGCTTGCTCCGGGCGGCGTTCCGACGATGGACTCAAGAGCGCTGCGCTGAACCAGACAGCACGAGATACCGTTTACGTCCATCGCGAGCAGGCTCGCTCCTACAGGAAACCCTCCTGCGGGAGCGAGGGTTTGCCACGTCCGGAATCAGCGAATGCCTGCGTTGCGCAAGGCCGCCGGGGTGAATTCAGCCAGGTTCGGCTTGACCCCATACTCGATGCCTTCCTTGAATTCGTTGCCCAGCGCAAAGGCCAGGTAGCGGCCGGCAATCAAGTCATACAGCACCTGGCCTGCGTAAGTCCCGACACCTTGTTCATAGTCATTCATGGCCATGCCTTCGGCAACACGCCACAACTGCCCACGACCGTCGTAATGGTCGACCTCGGCCAGTTGCCAGGTGTCTTCGTCGAAGTACATATGGCGCTTGGCGTAGATGTGGCGCTCACCCGGTTTCAGGGTGCCTTCCACTTCCCACACGCGGTGCAGCTCGTAGCGGGTCAAATCCTGATTGATGTGCCCGGCCTTGAGAATGTCGGCGTATTTCAGCGAGGGCGAAGCCAGGCGATAGTTGTTGTAAGGAATGTACATCTCCTTCTTGCCGATCAGCTTCCAGTCGTAGCGATCCGGAGCACCATTGAACAGGTCGCCGTTGTCCGAAGTCCGCATGCCGTCCGACGCGGTCCCCGGCCCATCGTAGGCAATCTGCGGGGCGCGCCGCACGCGGCGCTGACCGGCGTTGTAGACCCACGCCAGACGCGGCTCCTTCACTTGATCGATGGTCTCATGCAGCAGCACGACGTTACCGGCCAGGCGTGCCGGCGCCGTCACGCGTTGCTTGTAATAGGCAAAAATGTTGGCGGTGCTCTCCTTGTCATCACCGGTCATGTATTGCGGGAACGCCATTTCATCTTCGAACTCGACGATGGTGAACGATCCATCAACCTGTGGCGTGGCCTGGACCATTTGGCGCCGCTGGTTGAGACCACGATAACGAGTCAAGTGGTTCCAGAGGACTTCGACGCCGTTTTTAGGAATCGGGAAAGCGAAGCTGCGAGAATCGCTGAAATTGCTCAAGCCATTGCCACCGTCGACCGGCTGAGTGTTCAACGCACTCTTTTTCGCGGCGTCATAGATTTGCTGCGGGGCAGCCGCTGTGCGGTGGGACTTGTATACCGGAATCCTGTAGGTGTTCGGATAGCGTTTGAACATGGCCATCTGGCCGGCTGTGAGCTTGTCCTTATACTGTTCGGCGTTCGCCGGAGTGATGGTGAACAGTGGCTTTTCACCCGCAAACGGGTCGCCCAGGAACCGATGGCTGACCGGTGCCGCGCCGGGCTTCAACCCCCCCGTCCAGGCCGGAATGCTGCCATCGGCGTTGCCTTCCTTCTGCGCGCCGAGCGGGGTCAGGGTAGTACCCAGTTTTGCCGCCTCTTCCTGAGAAACTGCGGCCATTACCTGGCCGGCCAGCAGGGTTAGCGCCATCGCGCCTATTTGCATCATTGTTGTTGTTTTCATGCTTGGATTCTCTCGACTTTCTTCTGTTTAGAAGTTCACACCAAAGCTGAGCGCGACGAAGTCACGATCACCGTTGGTGTTGAAATGGCCCCCAAAAAAATCGGTGTAACTGAGGCTCGCGGTATAGGTGTTTTTGTAATCGGCATCGAGACCGAGGCTGACGGCCTTGAGTCCTTCCTCGAAGTTCGGGCCGTTGCCGTCCACGTCATGCGACCAGGCCAGGTTCGGCGCCAGGTTGATGCCGGCGAACACGTTCGGATAGTCCAGGCGGGCGCGGGCGCGGTAACCCCAGGAGCTGCTGGTGTAGAAGCCCTTGTCGTTGCATTCCTGCTGTGGGTTATTGGTGGTGCTCAGGCACGCGGCATTGGCTGCCCCAGGCTGAACACCGACACCGAAAATCCCGCTGCGACCGAAGCGCACATCGGTGCCGTCGGCATCGCCTAGCCCATTGATGTGGTTGTAGCCCACCTCGCCCACCAGGGTCAGGCGACTGGCGCCCATGACCTGCTCGAAAAACTGGGTGGCGGACAGCTGCGTCTGCAGCACCGGCATGCGTTTATAACCGTTGATCCCGCCACCCAGGGCAGTGGTGGCATACCCGATGCGATTCAACAGTGCCGTCGGGTTGCCTGTCGTGGCGCCCGCCAGGTCGGTGTTGTTGAGCTGAAGCGGCATGTTCGGCCGGTAACTGATTTCGCCGCCCAACGAGGTGCCGCTCACGTTGGTCTGGAAACTCAAGCCATACAGGCGGATATCTTCCGGGTAATCGACGAAATAACGCGAAGCGCGAAGCGCCGGGATCGGGTTGGCAGGGTTGAACGCCACGGTCGAACGCAGGGTGCTCAGGTACGGGCTGCGGCTGTGATAGTTCATCACGTACGCGCCGAACTCGGTGTCGTTGAGCTCTGGCACGAACCAGCGCAGGGCCAGGCCGTACTGGCCGCCGTCACGGGCATCGTTATCCTTCACCCGCGGCGTGTAGGCGTCGTCGGTATTGTTGTTGAATCCTGGCGGATTGGCCGTGTTGTTGGCCAGCCCCGGTGCCAGATCCAGCCCCGCGCCGACCTGACGGTCATTGCAACCTTTGGCCAGGGGATCGGCGCCGAAGAAGGTACCGCAGTTGTCAACGACAGTGCTTTCCCATTCCAATTGATAGAAGGCTTCTGCACTGAAATTCTCGGTGATGTTCTGCGACATGTAGAACATGTTGACCGGGATCAGACCTTCCTTGACCTCGGCACCGGGACGACGCAATGCGGCCACATCGATCGGGTTGATCGAGTTGATGCTGTTGCCGATGAATGTGCTCTCGCCCCAGCTCACCACCTGCTTGCCCAAGCGCACGTTGCCCGGCAGCTCGCCGATGTTGTAGCTGTGATAGACAAAGGCATCGAGGAATTCGGCACCCGAAGCCTTGGCCATGTCATTGCGACCACTGTCGTCGATGTCATAGAACGGCCGGTGTTCGTCCTTCAACTCGAAGTCGTACCAGTACTTGCCACGGACGAAGATGCCGCTGTCGCCATACTTCAATTCCAGGTCATGGATGCCCTTGAATATCTTCGAGAAGGTTTCGCCCTTCTTGAAGTTCAGGCGATTGTCGTCAGACAGCCGGGACGACGAGTTGCCGCGCGCACCTTGCGAGTTAAAAGGGGAAATGAAATCAGGATCACCCCCGCGCAGCGCCCAACTGGCGCCCATCGAAAGTGAAGTATCGAACTGTCCCTTGATTTCCCCGATTTCGAAGTTGACGGCATTGGCTTGGGTGCTCATGCCGATGGCAACAGCAGCCGCCAGCAGTTGGGGGCGAAAGCCACCCTGCATTATTGTTTTTGTCATGCGGCACTCCGATTGTGCGAAATGTTTTCTTGTAGTTTTTGTGATTAGAGCGATTCGATCCTAAAAGCCGGACCGGTCATCTCGCCCACCCGCTGGAGGGGGAATTAGGGGGGGATGGTGAATTAAGCGATGAGGCGGGTGTGCGAACGAAGCTGAAGGTCTTTAGCCTTCGAACCGGTTCAACGTGCGGTATTGATCAAAGGGGATATAGCGCGATCGGCGGTCACGCATGACTTTGACCATCGCCACCTCCGGGTCGCGAGCAAAGAACAGGCGCCCACCCTGAGCGACCAGATGGTCGAGCAGATGCTCCTTCTCGTCGATCACACGCTCTGCGTTGCGATCCCGGCCACTGGTCACCTCAAGATCAAGCCAATGCGTCCCGGGAATCAGGTCACCGCAGAAAACCACCGGACCTCCTGGCAGCTGAATTTCCGGCAACAGCTGACCCGGCGTAAATCCATCGTTTATGTGAAAACACCAGTCATCGCCGAGTGCCTCACATCGAGTGGTATCGACCAGGGTCAAACGCCCACTGCTCTCCAGCCCATGCACCAAAGGTGCGACGAACATTTCCCGATCCCGCGGGTGCGGACGGCGTGCGCGATGCCAATGTCGCTCGCCACACACATACCGCGCTCGCGGGAACAAGAGGCGCGGCATATCGCCCTCCCTGACCCGTTCACTCATGTCCCTGGAGAGGTGCGCATGCACGTGAGTCAATACCACCGCATCGATGTCGGCTTCTTTCAGCCCGCGCCGCGCCAGGCTTTCCAGCAAACCCGGTGACGGCGGTTGGCAACCGCAGGTGCGTGCAAGCGGCGCCAGAAGATTTTCGGCTCCGGCCATGACCAGGGTGTTTTTGCCTTGGTCTTGCACCAACAGCACCCGCGCAGAAATCTCTACCGTGTTGTCGGGAGCGGGCTTCATCCAGTCGGCCCAGAGCACGCGCGGCGTATGTCCGAACAACATGCCGCCATCAAGTCTGCAACCCATGCCCGTCAGTGTGGAAATGCTACGGCTCAATTTCTTCCCCTTTTGGTGATACACGGTTCAGCCGTAACGGCTGCTTTTCCCGAAAAAAAGGGCCCCAAGGCCCAGATAGGGGAAAATCAATACGGACATTGCCGTCGTTTCTCAGTCGACCTGCAGCAACCGGCTGTAGGCCTTGAGGTGGTGGTCATCGTTGCCGAACTGATGGCTGAGCATCAGCAAGTGCCTGGCGTGATGCGACAGCACATATTCCCAGGTCAAGCCGATGCCACCGTGCAGCTGAATACCCTGTTCGGCGATAAAACGGGCGGCGCGCACGATCAAGACCTTGGCGGCCGCCAGCGTTCGGCTGCGCTCGTCACTGTCTGGTGCATCGGCTGCACACGCGGCAAGGATGGCCATGGAGGTGGCCTGGTCCAGTTCGATGCGCATGTCCACCATGCGGTGTTGAAGCGCCTGGAACTTGCCGATCACCTGGCCGAACTGCTGGCGGGTCTTGAGATAGTCGAGGGTCAGGTCGCACACCGCTTCCATGCTGCCCACCGCTTCGGCGCACTGCGCGGCCAGCGCGCGACCTTGCTGATAGCGCAGCGCGGCCAGGGCCTGGCCGGGCTCACCGAGTACACTGGCGGCACTGACGCAAACATCGTCCAGATACAGCTCGCACGCATTGCGGCCGTCCATGGTCGGGTAGGCGCGGCGGCTGACGCCCGGCGCGCGCGGATCGAGCAGGAACAGGCTGATACCGGTTTCGTCACGATCGCTGCCTGCGGTTCGCGCAGACACGACAATCAACCCGGCGCTATGCCCTGCGACCACCACCGATTTACGCCCGTTGAGACGCCAGCCTCCATCCTCGGCTTCGGCGCGGGTGCGCACATCGTGCAACTGGTAATGGCTGGTCGGCTCA
Organism: Pseudomonas sp. BF-B-30; assembly: GCF_019956305.1. Taxonomy (NCBI): domain Bacteria; kingdom Pseudomonadati; phylum Pseudomonadota; class Gammaproteobacteria; order Pseudomonadales; family Pseudomonadaceae; genus Pseudomonas; species Pseudomonas sp. BF-B-30. The sequence goes on from NZ_JAHBDG010000019.1 coordinate 72,281, forward strand.
TCGACGGCCACTGCCAATTGCAATTGCCCGCTGGCAACGGCCGGCAGCAATTCACTGCGTTGTTCCTCACTGCCTGATTGGGTCAGCAGACCACCGGCGAAAATCACCGAATGCAGATAGGGTTCCAGGCACAGGCCACGCCCCAGTTCGGTCATGATCAGCAGCGTCTCAACGCCGCTGCCATCAAAGCCACCCAGGTCCTCGGCGAATGGCACGGCGGTCAGGCCCAACTCCCCCAACTGCCGCCAGAAGGCAAGGCTGTAGCCCAGCTCGCTTTTGGCGAATTGCTCGCGCGCTTCGAACGCATAGTTATCACGCACCAGGCGAACGGCGGTGTCCTGCAGCATTTGCTGCTCTTCGGATAGTTTGAAGTCCATGATCGCTATTCCCCTTACAGCTCTAGAATCATCTTGGCGATGATGTTCTTCTGAATTTCGTTGGAACCGCCGTAGACCGAAGTCTTGCGCATATCCAGATATTGGCTGGCAGGCGTGGTGCTGTATTCGCGGTATAGGTCTGCCTGCTTGCCATAGCCCAGTTCCTCTTCAACGAAGGGCATGGCATAGGGGCCCAGGACCTTGCTCATCAGGTACGTGATGGCCTGGCGGATTTCACTGCCCTTGATCTTCAGGAACGAGCTTTCAGTGCCCGGCACCCCGTCGTCTCGGGCAGCGGCAACGATTCGCAGGTTGCTCATTTCGATAGCCATCAGCTGGATTTCCAGCTCGACGATCTGCATGCGCAACTGGATGTCATCGATCAATGGCAGGCCGTCGCGCTCTTCCTGGCTGGCGATGCGCTTGAGCCGCGCCAGCATCTGCTTGGCCTGGCCGATGCCGGCAATGCTGGTGCGCTCGTGGGTGAGCAAGTACTTGGCGCAGGTCCAGCCCTTGTTCTCCTCACCGACTAGGTTTTCTACCGGCACGCGCACGTTATCGAAGAACACTTCGTTGACTTCATGCTCACCGTCGAGGGTGATGATCGGGCGCACGGTGATGCCCGGGGACTTCATGTCGATCAACAGGAAACTGATGCCCCGCTGCTGTTGGGCCTCAGGGTCGGTGCGCACCAGGCAAAAGATCCAGTCTGCATAATGGGCCAGGGTGGTCCAGGTCTTCTGGCCATTGACCACGTAGTGGTCGCCATCATGCACGGCGCGGGTTTTGACAGCGGCCAGGTCAGAACCGGCGCCCGGCTCGGAATAGCCCTGGCACCACCAGTCCTCGGTGCTGAGAATGCGTGGCAAGAAGCGCGCCTTTTGTTCAGGCGTTCCGAACTTGATGATCACCGGGGCGACCATATTGACGCCAAAAGGCACGACCCAGGGAGCGCCGAACGCAGAACATTCCTCATCGAAAATGTGTTTCTCCACCGCGCCCCAACCCGTACCGCCATACTCCACAGGCCAACTGGCGGCCAACCATCCTCGTTCATTGAGCAGGCGCATCCAGGTGACCTGGTCTTCTTTGTTGAAACGCTTGCCGTGGCGGCCACGCGCGGCGATATCGGCCGGCAATCTGTCACGTAAAAATGCCCGCACTTCCTCTCGGAAAGCCAATTCGGCAGGGGTGAATTGAATGTCCACTGATCTACTCCTCACATTCGGCTGAAAGTGGGAAAGAACAGCTCGGCTAACCCACTGGCAGCCACGGTAGAAGAATGATCGTTGTGACCTCCCCCCCCGCGGAAGGGGGGATTGGCAGGCAATCGGCATTCGTCCTCAAACAATCGCCCCGACGTTGCGCAGTTCGTCGATCTGCCCACTGCTGAAACCGAGTTGCTCAAGGATTTCGAGGGTGTTTTCGCCGTTCTTTACCACCCTTCCCGCCTCCACTGGTGTACGACTCAAGCGGGGAGCGGGTGCTGGGTGCAATACGCCGGCGGTTTCCATGAACAGGCCACGAGCGCGGTTGTGCGGGTGGGTAAAGGCTTCGCTAAAGTCCAGCACTGGAGCAAAGCAGACATCCGTGCCTTCCAGCAGTTGGCTCCAGGCATCGCGGGTGCGAGTCATGAACAGCGTCTCGAGCTTCTGGCGAAGCACCGGCCAGTCCTGCTTCTGCCATTGCTGCTTGAAATCCGCATCGTCGATACCACACAGCTCCAGCAACAATTGATAGAACTGCGGTTCGATGCTGCCAACGGACACGAATTTTCCGTCGGCGCAGGTGTAGCAACCATAGAAAGGCGCGCCGCCATCGAGCATGTTGTGCTCGCGCTGGTCGTCCCACTGCCCCTGATGGCGCCAGTCGTAATACATGCTGCCAAGCAATGTCGCGCCGTCGCAGATGGCGGCGTCCACGATCTGCCCCAGGCCGGATTTCTGCGCCTCGAACAATCCGGCCAGAATGCCTGTCAGCAAAAACATCGCCCCGCCCCCCATGTCGCCCACCAGATGCAGCGGTGGAGTCGGTGGCCGGTCGGCATGCCCCATGGCGTTGAGCACGCCAGACAGCGCGATGTAATTGAGATCATGCCCTGCCGCATGTGCCAGTGGCCCCGTCTGGCCCCAACCGGTCATGCGCCCGTAGATCAACCTCGGATTACGTTCAAGGCAGACCTCCGGACCCAGGCCAAGGCGCTCCATGACGCCGGGGCGGAAGCCTTCGATCAGCACGTCGGCGTCGTCGATCAGTTGCAACAACACTTCAGTGGCGCCGGGTTTACGCGGATCAATCGCAATGCTGCGGCGTCCGCGCCCGAGCAGGCTGCCATCGGCATTGAGAAAACCGGCCGCATGACGGTCAACGCGAATGACTTGCGCGCCCATGTCCGCCAGCATCATGGCGGCGAACGGCGCAGGGCCGATCGCATTCATTTCCACTACTTTCACACCTGCCAAAGGTCCGGGCATCTCAGGGTTCTCTTTTGTGATAGGGAGGCTGTTCGCTGGACCCAAGACACTAGGCGCACGGCACCACAACCGCCCCACTCCCTGAAGGGGGGAATTACCCCCCCTACCCGCTCACGCCCCCACAATCCGGCCAGATGTCGGCCGGCATTGCCTGGGGGGCTTCATACTGAACGTTCACCCAACCATTGCTCGAGCCTGGGCCACATCCGCTTCACCGCGGCCGGTCCCGCCACCAGGCTGACATGACCGCCCGGCAGCATCAGTTCTTCCTTGTCACGCGAACTCACGCGGGCCACCAGGGGCTGCGCACAGTCCGGCGGCACCAGGGAGTCGTATTGCGCGATGACGTGCAGCAGCGAGACTTCGATGTTTTTCAGATCAACCTCCTGGCCACCGATGCGCATGCCGCCTTCGTACAGTGAGTTTCTTTGCCCCAGCTCCTGATGGATCTGCCGCAAGTACTCGCCGGGAAGCGGCAAGGTCTCGTCATTGAAACGCGCCATCATGCGGTAGCCCCTGACGTAGTCGTCGTTCCACAGGTTGTCCCAAAGGCGGGCCTGGCCGGCAATCCGGCCTGCGGGGCGATGCAGTTCAATCGCCTTGATGATGGTCTCTGGCGGGACAAGGCCGGTCGCATCTATCAAGCGCTCGACGTTGATGTGCCGTTGTTTGGCCAGGGGCATCTTCGTCCAGTCGATGGGCGTGGTGAAACAGACCAGGTTTTTCAGCGGGCCACCGGGATGCAGTGCGGCGTAAAGCGTCGCCAGGACACCGCCCATGCAATAGCCGATCAGCGTGACATCCTCCACGCCCGTGTCTTGCTGTACCCGGCGGATGCAATCGGGAATGAAGTCGAGCACATAGTGTTCGAGCTTCAGGTGGGACTCTTCCCGACTCGGCGCGATCCAGTCCATGACATAGACGTCGTAACCCCGGGCGAGCAGAAACTCGATCAGGCTCTGCCCCTTTGTCAGATCGAAAATGGCAGCCTTGCTGGTCGTCGCCATGACGAACAACAGCGGCACGCGGTAAATCTCGTCCGCCGTGGGGTGATAGTGGTAGAGGCACAAGGTGCCGCGACGGTGCAGCAGGGTCTTGGGCGACAGGCCTACGGCCGGCGGCGGCGTGCCGAGATACTCGAGGCCCTTGAGACCACGCTTGACCATCATGCGGAGCTCGGAGCGCAGCCTGTTAGCCAACGGCAAGTCGCAGACCTTGTTGTCATTCGGTCGAGGCATCTTTGCTCCCTCCCTTTTTTTCTCTTTTGGAGGCCGCTTTGCGGGGTGCCGGTAATGGTTCGGCTCGTGGACGTAGCGTGCGTGGGGGGCGAGGTGCGATTTGTGTGCTGGTGGCAGCCGGAAGCAATTGGTCGAGCTTGTCTTCGACTCGCCGCAGTGAAGCGGCAAGGGCATCGACTTCGCCACGGCTGGGAACGTCCAGATGCCTGTACAGACGCTCGAGCGATGTCTGCGACAGGTGCTGCAAGCCGAGCGAGACCCTCGCATATTGGTCGATCACGAGGCCCACTTCCCTTGAATCCAAATGACGTGCGGCCAAGGCATTGACGCCGCTTTCGAACCGGGTGATAGCTTCACGATACAGTTTGAACGGATCAGGCAATGCCATGACATATTCCTCGATCAAGGATTCACAGTGCAGTTTTTTTCGGTTGGCCAGGTTTGCCGCGCAGCCATTCGATCAAGACCGGAAATGGCTTTGCGCCGCATCATGGCGGTGGGCAAGAACCAGGGCTTGATCAACAGGCCGCAGACTTTGCTCGCCTTTGGCGACAGCAGGCGGAACAAGACGATGCCCCACCGTTCGGTCACCACCCAGGTGGTCAGCGTAGAAGTCGCCAGTTCATCGGCAGTGCAACGCAGACGCGAGTGCTTGCGTGGCAGTCTGTCGGCGATTTCAATTGTCCGGTCCGCAGCCGGTTGCCGCGCGAATGCCCCCTTCAGTGCATCGCCGATGCGCTGCAGCGCATCGCGGCTGGCACCATTGACCGAATCGAAATTGAGGAACCCATGGAACTGGCCCCTGTAGTGCAACAGTTCCACCGGCACATCATCAGCGCGCAGGCGCGCGGCGTAGTCCAGGCCATCGTCGCGGATCGGGTCGAAACCGGCACTGACGATAACGGCCGGCGCCAGGTCGTGCATATCGGGGTTGCGGCGTGGTGAATACCACGGGTCGAGCAAGTCCAGTGTATCGAGCGAAGGGGCCAGGGTTCGCTCGATCCATTGCACCGCATGATCGGTCAGAAGCGTACGCCCGTAAGCGTTCTCCACGTAGGAAGGGAATCTGTCCACCAACTCTGTCGACGGGTAAACCAGCACTTGCAGACTCAGTGCCGGGCCGCCGCGGCGCAGACTTTCCTGGGCGACAGCCGCACAGAGATTACCCCCTGCGGAATCGCCGCCGATCGCCAGGCGAGTCGTATCGATCCCTAGTTGTTCGCCATTTTTAGCCACCCACTCAAGCGCGGCGAGCGCATCAGCACGGCCCGCAGACAAATCGTGTTCCGGCGCCAGACGATAACGCACGGCGATCACTATGCAGTTGGCCGCCAGCGCAATGCTGCGGCAGATCCCATCGGCTGTATCCAGATCGCCAATGATGAACCCACCGCCGAAAAACCACATGAATGCAGGCTGCGGTTGCGTGGCATTGTCCGGTTTGAAGATGCGCAAAGCGATTGCTCCGCCCGGCCCGTCGATCATTTGTTCAGTCACTGATCTCACCGGCGGATTGCGCCCCAGAGCAAGCGCCGCCAATCGCCAGCCCTGGCGCAGCCTGGGCAGCGAGTAATCCTCCGCCGGACGCAGGCTGCTGGAGATATTAGCCAGGCGCAAGAACGCACGGGCCTCGCGATCCGGTTGCTGCGCCCGCAGTACGCGAGGCATGCCGATAGCCGGACGCTTCGGGGGCGCCTGCAGGTTTTTGTTGTTTTTCATTGCCACTCCGTTCGCAAAAAAATCCGTATGCCGCGCTTAGCAATAGCTTACTGGGCGTTACGGTTGCGGTGGCTACCCTCAATGGGGGGGCTCCCGCTGAAAAGCAAAGCAGCCATCGATTACCTTTTTGCGTGCGAATGCCATATCGGGCGAGCCAGTGATAGCAGTATTCATAAGGCAACCTCGTCCTCGCCAACATTGGCTTCTACGCGGGCATGCAGCAACTCCATCGGATCCGCAGGACGAAAATGAGTAACGTCACCCAGTGCCTGAGGCAGCGACCAACTGACGACCGTGTCGCTGCCGAAACCAGAGCGGGCCGTCACTATCGAAAGGCGCTCTCGGGCGTTGCGAATTTGCTTCTGCGTGTAGCCATTGCCAGTCATCAACTGCTTGGCATCCTTTCCCGTCAGTGGCCCGGTGCTTAGGATTCGACGCAAGGCCCCTGCCGGGTCGTCACTGTCATCTAGGCGCTCCTCCTCAGTCGCCTCAACATCCCCCAAAATCTCGCGGGCGCTCCCCTCTATAACGCCGCCCCACGTCACACGCGTAGCTTCAATCCCGCCACCGATGTCGCAAGGCTCGATATTGTAGGAGACGCCGCCGTCATCGGTGCCGATGTTCGACTTCGCCCGCGCCAGTACTCGCATATCTGAGTTCTCTTGCTTGGCGGCCACCAGCACCGTCCGCGCCAGAGCCGAAAATGCCTGCGAACCGATTACCCGATCAGCCGGCGATGATCCGGCACCACCCTTGGCGAAGTGTGAAATGCCCACCACCGCGCAGAGGTTCTGCTCGGCAAAGTCCACCACCCCCTGCAGCGCGCGCCGCACGTCGTTGGCCTTGTGCATATCTCCCTTCACGGCACTGACGATCGGATCGAGCATCAGCAGCGAGACGCCGCCGATTTCATGGGCGGTAGCCCTCAACAAAGCGATGTCATTAGCCGGGTCGAAAGGGTCCGCGTCGCCTTGAGTGTTGATGCGACCCTGAATGATGTGTACGCGATTCAGGTCAGCTCCCGCCGCTGCCAGCCGTGGCACCAGCGTATCGGCGGGGTCATCCTCGCTCGACCAGATCAAGGCATTACCAGGCTCACCGCAGTGGCTGCCATCGGGCCAGCGTCCGCCCGTGGTAATGGTGGCGATCAGGCCCAGCAATAGAGTGGTTTTGCCGGTACCGCCCGCGCCCGCCAAAATGTGTAACTTGCCCTTGGCCAACCAACCCGGCCATAACCAGCGGATAGCGACAGGTTTAATTGACGCGGCGCTGGTGGTTTTGACCTTCCAGACGCTGGCATCCGTCTCGGCCCATTGGTCTGCAAAACGATCGGTCGTCATTTGCCCCCCAGACGCTGCTTCGCCAAGTGGAAGCGCTCAAGATCACTCCCCTCCAGCTTCCCTTGTTCGAGCAATGACTTGCCGATTCTGTAAACCATGCGTTCATGCTCAATGGCTAACTTGCTCGGCCCGCGACGCTTCTGTGTATTGCCTGGAAATAGATCGCGCAATTCCATTCCAATAGCGAAAACAATACTCTGCGTGGTGCAGCCCGCCCAACACTTGATCAAAACAACACCATTCGAAGTTTCACTAATCGCTAAACTTGGCCGTTTGTCACCATGAGCCGGGCAGCAGGCTATCCACTTACTAGCACCAGTGGATTTAACTTTGTCGAGACAGCTTAAAACTTTCTCCAAGCAAGCCGACCCTGTCAGCGCTACTTGGCGCTGTTGATTGCTCATCATGAATCAGCCCCTCAATTCATGGTGGCAGCGAAACATCTGTTGACTTGCTTCACCGCTCACAGAGGCTTGTCCGAAAAAAGCATTGTTGATACAGGCACAAATATTTAACCAACGATAAAGGTCCGAAGCAGTTCTAACAGCCTGCTCTTTTACCCAGATAGGCAACTCGCCACGGCAACGCATTTCGTTAAGCATCGTCCACCAGTGGGAAGCGTGTTTACGCCCGATTTCAATGAGATCGATAAGCCTGTGACGCTGTTCAATATTCAGGTCAATAATAGGCTTGTCAAAATCATCAGCTTCGCTCATCGCACTGGCTTCGTCTTCGAGGCGTGAGAGAGGGATATTTAAATGAATCATTACTCACCCCCTGCTTTTAACGACAACTTAAGCCCGTAAATAGAAGAACGAACCAGTGTTTCAACAACATTGCCGAGAAACCCAAGTGCGCGTACTTCGGCGCAATATGCGACTCCGTCGTTATTAATCGCCTCGTCCAGACGTCCACAAAGCTGGGAGATGCCTTCGGCCAAGTCGGCGGCTAGCTGCATAGCCTCCATAAGGTCACCGTCTTCATGGACTTTAAACAGGTTGGCGTAACCAGTGCCAAAAGCGCACGGGCGCAATTTAGGTTGCTGCAATGAGTGCTTCATTGCACACCCCCTGCGAGCATCGCTTCAAAGAAGCGGGCGCGGATCATTTCGGCGTTGTAGCGCTCGTGGCGAACTTTGAGACTAGATTTTTTTGAGAGTTGAGCGATGGCACGGGCACGGTGGCGCTGGGCTTTGTTCTGGATTTCAGAGGGAGTGAGACTGAAAAAACGGGTAAGCATGGGTACAGCTCCTAACGTTGAGGAACTGCCACCGTTCGCGGCCAAGCGAGATAGGGTGACAGGTTGCGCAGGGTTGGCCGACCGGGACGTTAGGAACCCGGCACACCCGTAGGTGTCCCCACGCAACCCGCCATAACACAGGAATACGGGCACAAAAAAAGCGCCTGCAATCATAATGGGGGCGCTGTTGCGCCTAACGTTCCACGAGCGGCCAAGCTCGGTCGCAGGATTGACTGCGACGAACAAACGATAACCGCGAAAGCTGGCACTGGCAACAGGAAAATTCTCCAGTCGTGCCCTCGTGCCCACAGTTGTGCCCAGCCTTAAGCATGGGCACGACTGCATGAAAGGGGCACGACTGGCGAAGTGATGGCGCTTTTTGACAGTCATTAGGCCACCTCTCCACGGCTTTCGGCAATGCGCTCATTGACCCAAGCCAGGACCTCGGATTCGATCCAGACGACACATTTGGGTCCAAGGGTGATTTGTTTGGGGAAGGTGCCAGCGGCGATACGGCGATAAATTTCGGTGCATGACAGGCCGCTAATCGATTCTACTTCTTGGCGTTTGATAAAACGGCGAACTGGTGGGGTGGTGTTGGTAGCGTGTGCCATCGTCTGCGCCTCCTAAGGCGGTTTGGGTAATTGACGATGGGAATATTGGCGGGCGGTGATCGGAGAGTCATTGCAACTGCAAAAACAAAATTTGCAATTGCAATTCCCAATGCTGATGTAGATTGGTGATTTCAGGCTGCTGGCCTGGCATCGTCTGCGATCTGTTTGGCTAGAGCGAATGCTTTGCTCAATGAGCTTTCACTTAAACCCCTTACGCCCGGATTACGCTCGACTATTTCAGAAATGATTGATGTTTGGTTATGGCCTGCGCGCTTTGGGTCTTTCACTATGTCAAGTAAGCTAGCGATTATAAGTTGTAAAGATGGGCGCTCTACTGCGGGCATAATTTTAGTTTGCGCCATACGCTGCTCAGAGTTGTTTCCATGGAACGGGTATAAATCTCGATCGCTAAAGCAGTATTCGTTTCTGCGGATGCACTCGTAATGAGGTCTGAGTTCCGGCGGTGCCTCGTCATTATTTGCATGCCTTGCAAATTCCAATATAGATTCCGTATCAAGCATAACGTCTTCAAGCAAACCATCTTCTTCTGATGAGCCTAAGAACATCCCTGTGGACTTATCTTTTATGCCGTATATACTCCCTTCATTATCTTTTAGCGCAAGAATTCGCAATCGCCCATACAGCAGCACTTCGAACGATGGATAATGGATTCCAAGGCAAGTTCCTACTGTGTGATCCGTGCTTTCAACAAAATAATCGCCAATCGCAATTTGTTCTTCGTGCAAGTCAGGCTCCAACATTAGCTTAAGCCGTATAATTGATGCGTCACACTGATAGTGCCCGATAATCCATCCAGAGTTAAAGAGCTCCAAAATTTCTTCCTCTGCAACTTCCTCATCTATAAGTCGCGATAGCATTTGAGCGGCTTCTGAAGGACGTATTGCCGTTCTATATTTGCTGAGTTTGCTCACTTGGTGGCACTCCGGATTGAAACGGTATTAGCCCCAGCACATAGCGCCTCAATTGAGTCCGCCCAGGACTGCATCATTCCGCGTCGTTGCTCCAGATAGTTAGCATGGTTATACGTGTCGCGGATCCCGTCAGAGTCACCATGAGCAAGTTGGCGCTCGATCCAATCCTTGTTGTATCCGCGTCCGTTCAACTCCGTGGATAGTAGGTGGCGGAAGCCATGGCCAGTTTGGCGATTCTCATACCCCATCACGCGCAGCGCTTTGTTGATCGTGTTCTCGCTCATGGGACGATCAGGATTTTGCTGACCAACGAATACAAGCGGATATTTGCCTGTAATAGTTTGGAGTTGGCGCAGAAGCTCGACGGCTTGTTTCGGCAGGGGGACAGCATGCGGGCGACGGGCCTTCATCCTTTCTTTGGGAATTGTCCAGGTTGCTGCGTCGAGGTCGAACTCTACCCAAGGCGCGGTTCGCAATTCACCGGGGCGAACGGCAGTGAGTACCAAAAGGCGAATGGCGCAGCGAGTCAGCTTGTTGATATTGGCGCTCTCGCACTTGGCCAGCAGTTCGGGCAGCTCTGACATGGTGACGTGAGGATGATGGCGAGGTGCTTTCGAGGGAGCTGCCACCACGTTCAGATCGGTGGCGGGGTTCGACTCCACGACACCCTTGGCCAATCCGTAGCGGAATATCTGGTGCAGCCACTGGCGGATCTTACCGGCAGCGTTTAGTGCCCCCCGGGCCTCGATTTTGCGTACCAGTTCCACTAAATCGGGTCGAGTGACGCTTTTTAGCAGACGGGAACCAATACCGGGGATCAAATCATTCTCTAGGTACAGTTTCGCCTTTAAGGTAGTGCTGTCTGCCCAGCGGGGTTCGTTATAGGTAAACCATTCCCGTGCAAGCGTTTCAAATGTCAGCCCTTCTACCTTCTGTGCTCGTCTGGTGGACTTGCGCTCATGTGAAGGGTCCTTACCTTCGGATAGCAGTTGCCGTGCTTCAATTCGCTTTTTGCGAGCTTGCACCAACGTCACCTCCGGGTATGAACCAAAGGCCAATCGATTTTCTTTGCCGAGGTGACGGTATTTGAGGCGCCAGAGCTTTGAACCGGTCGGCATGATTTCGAGATACAAGCCTTCGCCATCGGCAAGCTTGTAAGGCTTGTCCTTCGGCTTGGCTGCTTTGAGAGCGGAATCGCTCAGGGGCGTGACTTTCAGGGCCATGGAACACCATTTTGGGGGCATGCGAGATGACCGAACGGCCATGCCCCCAAATCTGCCCCCAAAACTTTGGGTTCGCTAGGTCAATCTCGGCAACCATAGACAACAAAAAGCCCGCACTAGGCGGGCTATTTGTGGGCTTTCGGGTGATTTTGATATCACCTGAAAATGATTAGTGGTGCCCGAAGCCGGAATCGAACCGGCACGCCCTTACGAGCGGGGGATTTTAAGTCCCATGCGTCTACCAGTTTCGCCATTCGGGCGGTAGCGCGGTGAAGCGTCAAGCTTTTGCCAAATAACGCTCTGGCAGTTCTGACGCTTGTGCAGCAGAGGTGGAAATATATACATCCCGCCCCGGTGAAGCAAGTTCGCAAATACCCTTTTCAAGACTAAATCTTGCAGGCTACTGCAAATAAAAAAGCTCCGTAAATCATAGATCTACGGAGCTTGTTTATTAGTGGAGGCCGAGGTCGGAATCGAACCGGCGTAGGCGGATTTGCAATCCGCTGCATAACCATTTTGCTACTCGGCCTCAAAACATTTGCTGTCAGTAGCGCGACATCAAATGCGTACAAACTTGGAGCGGGAAACGAGACTCGAACTCGCGACCCCGACCTTGGCAAGGTCGTGCTCTACCAACTGAGCTATTCCCGCGTCTTGGTGTGGCGCATTCTATAGAATCCAGAAGCCCCGTCAACCCTTTGATTCAAAAAAGTTTTATTTCTTTTCAACGTCGGTCTTCAGATGTGGCCAGGCAGCCCGCAGGTACTGGACCATCGACCACAAAGTCAGGCCAGCCGACACCATCAGCAAGGTGTAGCCCAGCAAGACCCAGAAACTGAAATCCTTGGAGTTGGCCAGCAGGATCACCAGCGCCAACATTTGCGCGGCGGTTTTCCATTTGCCCAGGTTCGATACGGCGACGTGGGCACGAGCGCCCAGTTCGGCCATCCACTCGCGCAGTGCCGAGACGACAATCTCGCGACCGATGATCACGGCAGCCGGCAGCGTGAGCCACAGGTTTCCGTGTTCCTGCACCAACAGGACCAATGCAACCGCAACCATCAGCTTGTCGGCAACCGGATCGAGGAAAGCCCCGAACGGTGTGCTTTGTTCCAGCCGGCGGGCCAGGTACCCGTCCAGCCAGTCGGTCGCGGCAGCGAATGCGAAGACCGAAGCGGAGGCCATGTAGCTCCACTGGTAAGGCAGGTAGAACAGCAAAATGAAGATCGGTATGAGCAGAACGCGTAGAACGGTAATCAGATTAGGGATATTCATCGGCACAACTGGCTACGAGGTGAGGGGGCATTCTACTCGCTGTGCAGATTTGCATAAATCAACTCTGCGAGCTTTTTACTGATCCCGGGGGCTTTGGCAATTTCTTCGATGCTTGCACGAGACAGCTCCTGCAATCCACCAAAATGTTTCAACAAATCACGCCGACGTGTGGGTCCGACGCCAGCGACGCCTTCCAGTGTAGACGTCCGACGGGTTTTTCCACGTCGGGCGCGGTGCCCGGTAATGGCAAACCGGTGGGCTTCGTCGCGAATCTGCTGGATCAGGTGCAGCGCGGGTGAATCCCCGCGCAAGGTGAACTCATGTGCGGCGTCGTTCAGGTACAGGGTTTCGAAACCGGCCTTGCGCGTCGCACCTTTTGCCACGCCGAGCAGAATCAGGTCAGGCACGGCCAGCTCATCGAGCACGTCACGGGCCATGGACAACTGACCTTTACCGCCGTCCACCAGCAGGATATCCGGCAGCTTGCCCTCCCCGTCCTTCAGTTTGCTGAAGCGTCGGGTCAGCGCCTGATGCATCGCCGCGTAATCATCGCCGGCCGTAACGCCCTCAATGTTGTACCGGCGGTAATCGGCCTTGATCGGACCTTCGGGACCGAAGACTACGCAGGACGCCACCGTCGCCTCGCCGCTGGAGTGACTGATGTCGTAGCACTCAAGGCGCTGTGGAGGTTCATCCAGCTTCAGCACCTCGGCCAGTGCATCGAAGCGCGCCGTAATGTGCTGACGATTCGCCAGGCGCGCACTCAGTGCCTGCTCGGCATTGGTCACCGCCAATTGCTGCCAGCGCGCCCGCGTTCCTCGCACGCGATGGCTGATGGTCAGTTCACGACCGCGCAACTCGTCGATGGCGGCGATCAGCGTGGGAAAGTCATCGTGGACCACGTTGACGATCAGTTCGCTTGGCAAGTCGCGTTCAGGACTGCTGATGAAGTACTGGCCTAGAAATGCGGCCATGACTTCAGAAACGTCTTCTTCTATACCGACTTGAGGGAAGAAGTTCTTGCTTCCCAGTACCCGCC